>VFKL01000181.1 GCA_009885535.1 Chitinophagaceae bacterium
CATATCATTTTGAAGTACCTATGATTGTAACGAATGTAGGCGGATTACCAGCCTTGGTGCCACATGAAAAAGTAGGTTTGGTTTCGGAGCCAGATGCATTATCTATTTCAACTACTATTCAACAATTTTTTGCAGAAAATCCCAATCGTTTTTTACCCGGATTGATAGAAGAAAAGAAGAAGTACAGTTGGGATGTAATGGCGAATGAGATTATGAGCAGTTGATTGTTTTCCTAAAATCAAATCGTAATAAATGGTTGAAACCATTAAATATAAATTACCATTTGTAACCCACGGTTGAAACCGTGGGCTGAAAAAAAATTCATCATAAGTTTTTAAAATCTTCTTTTGTTGATATTTTTGTATTTGATTTGAAAATAATTACACAAGCTTTATATAAATACAAATATATTTTTAAGAATTAACAGTACATTAGCAAAAATTACAAAATAACATGCCTCAACATAAATTCATTTCAATCATTTCAATTTCTTTATTGTTTATTATAATAACCATTTCATCAAAAGCACAAGGGAGTTTTACAACTGAAGAACCAGCATTAGATCCCAATTTACAACGTCCGCCAAAACCTTCATCAATAAAGGTTACTCCCTTATTTGAAAGTGAGTGTAGCACTAAAATTTATCGCTTTGAAGTGGAAGAAGATTTACCTCAATCAACGCCAACTAGAATTTTTGCAAATGGTTGGCAATGGCAGTTCACTTATGGTTTAGCATGGAATACCGTAATTGATTCGGGTTCGTGGAATTCTAAAAAAATTGTGGTAAAATTTTTAAACAATCGTGCCCTAGCTTTTTATGATACCGTTAAAGTTTGTTATACTTCATTAATTGGAAATGGTCAATTTCAAACTACAAGACAATTTGATGGCAGACTAAGAAAAACACCAACTCCAACCCATATTCTTGTAAAAGCTTTAGAGCCATCAACTGAAGGTTATAGAAGATTTAGATATTCTGCACCTGATAGCATTCCAATTGTTACAGATACAACTGTTCAAACAAATGGTTGGCAATGGAGCTTTGTTGGTAATTTAAGTCAATCCATGGTTATCGATTCGGGGAATTACAACAGTAAACAAATTATTGTAAAACTAATTAGTAATGAAGTCGAAAATGAAGATGACAGTGTAAAGTTGGCCTATTTATCAAGTTGTGGATTAGGGAATTATACAGCTACAAAATACACACGAACATCAGGGCATAAATATATTTTTGATAATTATGGATTAGGAATAGCTGAATATGACGATGGTTTGTCAGAATTGTGGGATAATCCCAATAATTGGGACGAATATCCAGGAATGCATTTAGTTTATGGAGACACAGTAATTTATAACGGCAACGGTTTATTGAACATCCCGGTTACTTTTGATTTTGGTTCTGTTTTTATTGTCCCAGAAGGTTATGGAAGTTTGAACCTACAAAACAATCTAACTTCAAATGGTAAAATATTTTTAAATGGGGGTATTTATATACATTCTGAATTTGGAAACTTACTTGGAAATTATTTAATGGAAATCAAAGGTTCATTTGAAACCTTCAGCTATTCTTTTACTCAACCGGGAACAATTTTTATTAATGGTGGTTATGGTCAGCTTAATATGGCATGGGGCTCAAATACTGGTACTATTGTAAATAATGGATATCTTGGTTTGAACATGGTGAATGATAATTTTGGCACCATCATAAATAATGGCTATTTCGACTATTATTATTATGGGAGCAATTATGGAACAATAATAAATAACGCAAACATCTTAGATTGGTGGGGTGATTATAGTAATATTAATTTGTATTATAATTATGGGACTATTGTAAACAATCGAAAATCATCATCAGTATTTGGATGTGAAGTAAATGAATTTTCTGGAGTCATAATTAATAACAAAGAATTGAATTCAAATATTACTTTAAACAAGGGTGAAATAATAAATAATGATCATCTTTCAATTTTTTCATCAAATAACAATGGAAAAATAATAAATAATAAATATCTCACTTTAAGCGACTACAATAGTACTAATGGTCATATCATTACCAACGATTCTCTAATATTCAATGGAACCACTGTAATTTATTCAGACAGCTTGGTTTTAAATAACGATGTTATTATTAATGGAGCTTTTTATAACTCATCCAAATTAGTTAACTATGGAAATATTTCATTAAATGAAAATGCGTATATTTTTAATAGTGAACTTATGAATGAACAAGATGGTAAAATAAGTGGGGCTGGTGTAATTTATTGTGAAAGTAATGGAATAAACAAAGGAATAATTAATTGTTTTGGAATGTCAAATTGGGGAATGTTTATTAATGACAATTTGGGATTGATAGAAAGCATTATTGATAATACTTCTATTTTTGAGAATAAGGGAGTAATTAATATATCAAATTCTCAAGTGCTTTTGAATCAATTTGATTTTAAAAACAATGGCACTATAAATTTAAGTACTGGAGCTTATTTTGAAAACATCAACTCCTATTTTAAAAATTATGGAACTATAAACAGTTCTGCACTTTTTTATGAATACAATTCGACTTTTGAAAATTACGGAACCTTAAACAATTTTTCAGAATATTACCCATCTCATACAGTAAACTATGGAGTAATCAACAATGATTCCATTATCAACCTTTTTAACGACTACCAAGAAAGAACAATTGACAATTACTCTATAATAAATAACAACGGTGCAATAATTGGTTCAGGGAATATTAACAATTTCAATGGCATCATAATCAACAATGGAATAGTATCTCCAGGTTCAACAAGAAATGCAAGTATTGATTCTTTAAATAACAATACTACTTCTCGTTCAGTTGTCAATACTATTTCTCCATCAAGTACAAACGAAACATTCAAAATTGGTTCCCTTACATTTTCGGATTTCATTGGCACTCCTACTTTTGAAATAGAAATTGCAGATACCAGCAGAACAACCGGACATGATTTTGTAACGGTAAATGATACCTTAAATGCAGGTGGCACCATCAATCTAGCTATTTCATATTTGCCCAATCCAAATGATGAAATAACGATTATGCATGCGGACACCGTAGTGAATCAATTCGATACGGTTAATATTCCATCAGGGTGGAGTTTGTTGTACAACCATCCCAACAAAGGAGATATTTCTGTAAAATTTGATAAAACCAATTTAAATGTAAAAGCATTTTTGGAAGGTTATTACAATGGCAACAGCACCATGAATACTTTGCTACATAATATTGGATTAACAGAAGATGCTACAGCAGTTGATTCTATTGAAGTACAAATGTGGAGCCCAGATAATTTAAATTTATCTGAACCTACATTTACTTCAAAAATCATTTTACATAATGATGGCAATGCCAATTTGAGTTTGCCCATAAACATGATTGGCAATAATTATTACATCTGTATCAAACATAAAAACAGCATCGAAACTTGGAGCGCAGAACCAATATCGATTTCTACCGTAAACAATTATGATTTTACTAGTAGTCAAGATAAAGCCTATAGCAACAATTTAAATAATCCATTAAAATCAATGCCTGATGGCAATTTTGCTATTTATTCAGGCGACAATAATCAAGATGGCAGCATCGATATTTTTGATATGATGATCACAGAAAATGATGCAGCAAACTTATTTTTCGGTTATGGTTTTACCGATTGTAATGGTGATGGCGCAGCTGATATTTTGGATATGCAAATAATTGAAAACAATTCAGGGTTGATGATTTATTATGCTAGTCCGAGGTAAGTGAAGGAAGTTTATTGTAGTAGTTATAATTTATACCTGAGCCTATAATAGAAAAATAATCATACATTTTTCACAACTCGCAAACCGTTGAAACGCTTAATTGGAATATAATTGTTTTTATAGCCCACGGTTTAAACCGTTTGTTATGGTTTGAAGTGTCTCGAGTAATGGTTTCAACAAATTTATTTATATTTTCTGAAATTTATAAAGGGATTAGATAAATCACTCTCAAACTAAATTTAGGTTTTATTTTTATTATGGGTAAACAAGAGCGGAAGAAGATATTTAATTTATCGAATAAATCCTTTTAGCTATTGTTTTTCGAAATATTTATCCATTGTTTAGGAAGTCCAACTTTGCGTAACATTTCGTTTGCTTTTTCCAATTTTTCAGGAAACAAAATAAGGTCATCATATTTGTTCAATGATTTGTCAATCTTCACAATTGGAATTTTACGCTTTTTTAGTTCTGTTGTTATTTTCATTTAATGATATTTTTATTTATTTCAACTCCCTCACAAAATCCTCTATCCCAATCGTTGCAGTTGCTTCAATAATTTTTACATTTTTCAACGCGCCAATTGGTGGTATCTTTTTATCTATTATAAACTTAGGTGTTTCATCCGCAACATAATGGATTAATCCAGCTGCAGGATATACTTGTAATGAGGTGCCAATCAATAAAAAAATATCAGCAATTCCCATAATTAAAGCAGCTTCTTCAATTAGTGGAACCGGTTCTTCAAACCAAACAATATGCGGTCGCAATTGCGCTCCATCGGGTGCGGTATCGCCCAATTGAATATCTGATTTTATAGGTTCTATTATTGACTCATCAATAGCGCTTCTCATTTTAAAAATCTCACCGTGTAAATGAATTACATTGGTAGATCCAGCACGCTCATGCAAATCATCAATATTTTGAGTGATGATGGTTACGTTATATTCTTTTTCTAATTCGGCTAAAGTGTGATGTGCTTTATTGGGGATTGCTTCTGCCACGTCTCTCCTACGCATGTTATAAAAATCAAGCACCAATTGTGGGTTCTTTTTAAACGCACGCGGAGTAGCCACATCTTCAATATTATGTCCCATCCACAAGCCATCGCTATCTCTAAAGGTCTTCAACCCACTTTCTGCAGAAATACCTGCACCTGATAATACAACGATATGCTTCTTATTCATTTTAACTTATTTTTCTCCAGCCAATTCTAAAATAATTTCCCACTCTTCATCTTTTACGGTTTGCACCGAAAGCCGACCAAGACGAACCAAATCCATATTTGATAATCGTAGATCTGATTTTATTTTTGTTAAGGGAACAGGATTTTTAAGCTTTTTTATTGGCTTTAAATCTACCACCACCCAAGCTGTTTCTTCTGTTGTAGGATCTTGATAAAAGGTTTTCACCACCTGAGCGATGCCCACAATTTCAACGCCTTCATTGCTGTGATAAAAGAAAACTTGATCTCCTTTTTGCATGGCTTTTAGGTTGTTACGTGCACCATAATTGCGTACCCCATCCCAAAAGGTTTTTTTATCTTTTACAAATTGATCCCAACTATATTTGAAGGGTTCTGATTTTACAAGCCAAAAAGACATAAGTTTGTTGTTTATTGTTTGTTGTTCAGCCCCCTCAATCCCCCAAGGGGGAAGTTGGAACTTCTTAAATTATAGAATGTTTTCAACCTC
>VFKL01000143.1 GCA_009885535.1 Chitinophagaceae bacterium
CCAATACTGTTCCTAACAATCCTAATAAGGTTGCAATAGATGCGATTGTTGATAAGAATACTAAATTTTTCTCCAACATTGGTAATTCCAAAGATGTAGCTTCTTCTACTTCTTTTTGAATAGCCATTACTTTTTGTTCTGTACTTAATTGATTATCGTTGATCATTGCTTTATATCTGTGTAAACCTGCTTTCATAACATTTCCTACAGATCCTTTTTGCTTGTCGCACTCCGCGATTGCAGCATCAACATTTTTATTGGCTAAATGATATTGTACTTTACGAACAAAATCAGCATTGCTTCCTGTTCCACTTGCTTTAGAAACGGTTAAAAATCTTTCTACTACAAATGTCAACATGGTTAATAAAGTTCCAATCAGAATTGGTACAATGATACCACCCAAATACATTTTACTCAAAGCTGTTTTTGGTCCTTCTCTTTCTGGAAATAAACCTCCATTTTCACCACCCACTGCAAAATTACTTGCAGCACCTAAAACAAATCTCCAAATTAAGTAACCTGCTAATAAACACACCACTGGTGCAATTAGCGAAATGATGTTGTTCGAACTTTTTCCTTGAGCTGTTGCAGCTGATTTTGTTTCTGCCATGACAATCTGTTTTTGTTTTTTTAAATGAATTTTTAAGTAAGATGAAAAATAAACATCGTAAAATTTCTAACAAGTTTACAATGAAGCGACAAGTTAATAAATTAAATGAACCCAGCAAGTCTAGTTAAATAAAATTTCTATTAATTATTTATTTTTTTTCAACGAATTGTTATTCGTAGCGAAGTGCAACAATTGGATCTAAACGAGATGCTTTATAGGCAGGGTACCATCCGGCGGTTAATCCAACTACAAAACAAACCACTATTCCCGAACCTACCCATGCCCAAGGAATTATTAAACCGGTGTGTAAAAAAATGGCGACTACGTTTCCGAGTAAAATACCTGAGATAATTCCAACAACAGCTCCCATTAAACTGATCAATACCGATTCAAATAAAAATTGAGACTTTATTGCGTTAGCGGTTGCGCCTAATGCTTTAGCCAACCCAATTTCTTTGGTTCTTTCGTTTACGGCAACCAACATGATATTCATTAACCCAATGGCAGCGCCTATCAATGTTATAAACGCAATTCCTATGGTACCCTTTTCTAAAAAGCCGAGATTTTTTAATAATGATTCAGCAATGCTATCGCTTTTGTCAATAAAAAAATTATCGGCATCTTTGACACCTAATTTTCTTACTGGTCTGAATGTAGCTGTTGCTTCCCCTATCGCAATGCCCATCTGCTTTAAATCACGCACTTTTACTGCAATGTTGTATGAACTGTTTTGATTACTAAATAATCGCCTCACATTATTGTAAGGCGTTACCGCAATTTTACTCGTATTGAAAAAAGCGCTCGATCCTTTATCCGCTAACACTGCAATAATTTTATACGGGATATGATCTACTCTAATTTCGGCATCTATTGCTTTTGCATAATTTTCGGCAAATAGTTTTGCTGCTACCCCATTTCCAATCATGCACACATTTGTACCTGCACTTATTTCTTCAGGAGAAAAGTTTCTGCCATAAGCTATGTTATACCCGTTTAATTCAAGATAATTTTCATCACCGCCAAAAACATTGATTTCTGGATTGGTTTTTTTTCGATTGGTATTTAATACTACATTCGAAGGGCCTCTTAATGCAATGCTTACTTTTGTTCCGGGCATATCAAATCGATTTCTAAACAATCTCGCTTCGTCTAAACTTATTGGAATACCCATGTTGGATTTTCGTTCAATTAAATTCTTTTTTGTTTTTTTTGTAGACTGATTTTTTCTTCTGCTGCCGAAGTTTAAATTGCGTTCTTTAAATCTGATGCTAAAAGCATTTGAACCCATTGTAGAAAAGCTGCTAGTTAAACTATTACTAGCCGCCTGAATTGAAGTAATAATTAGAATCAAAGCAAAAATACCTAATGCGATTATTATAACAGTTATAGATGTACGCAGTTTATTTCCTGCCACATTTTTCCATGCCAATGAAAGGATATCACGCTGAGTCATGAATTGAAATTACATTAAAAAAGAAGAAGGTAGACTGATTAAAAACAATTATCTGTAAATAATATTACCTGTACATCCAGCCAATAATTATTTCGGGATATATACCGATGATTAGAATCATAATGGAAATAAGCACCAGCATGAATTGAAATGATTTGGAAATTGCACTTGTTTGAATGGTATTTTCATTCCCTTCTTTGAAATACATGGCTTGTATAACACGGAAATAATAATATGCACTAATTGCAGCAAATAAAACGGCAACAATCACAATCCAAATTTGATGTCCATTTTCTACTGCTGCCATCAACATAAAAAATTTACTTTGAAACCCTGCGGTTAAAGGAATA
>VFKL01000206.1 GCA_009885535.1 Chitinophagaceae bacterium
ACAAAATTTTATTTCTCTACATTTGCGATATGAATCAATCTATATTTCAAAGCCAATCATACAATAAAAACAACTTTTTTCTAATCGCTGGCCCATGCGTAGTAGAAAACGAAGAAATAGTTTTTTCAATTGCTGAAAAAGTTTCAAGCATTTGTAAAAAACTTGAGATCCCATATATCTTCAAAGCTTCTTATCGAAAAGCAAACCGCACCAGCGGAAGTTCTTTTACTGGAATTGGTGATGAAAAAGCTTTGCAATTAATTCAAGCTGTTGGGAAAAAATACAACTTACCTACTATAACCGATATTCATACTGCAGGAGAAGCAGCTATTGCGGCCGATTTTGTAGATGTACTTCAAATACCTGCATTTTTATGCCGACAAACAGATTTATTATTGGCAGCTGCAGCTACAGGAAAAATTGTAAACGTAAAAAAAGGACAATTTGTAAATGGACCTTCGATGAAATTTGCAGTGGATAAAATCAAACAAGCCGGAAATGAAAACGTTTGGCTTACTGAAAGAGGGAATAGTTTTGGATATCAGGATTTAGTCGTTGATTATAGAAATATAACTTGGATGAAAGAAATTGGTGTACCAGTAATCATGGACTGCACTCATTCGCTACAACAGCCAAACCAAACAACCGGCGTTACAGGTGGAAATCCTCAACTTATTGAAACCATTGCCAAAGCTGCCATTGCAACTGGTGCTGATGGTTTATTTATTGAAACACATCCAAATCCTTCAATTGCAAAAAGCGATGGTGCCAATATGTTGCACTTGGATTTATTAGAAGCTTTACTCGAAAAATTAGTAACGTTAAGAAAGGCGGTTATTTAATACAAACCTAAACCCGAACTGGGTTTCTTCTCGAATTGCGGATGTATTTTTTGATGTTCATCCAAAAAGCAATAAATAGATAAATAATCAACGGTGAGCCCATTGTTATAAACGAAATATAAATAAAATATTTTCGGATTATGGTATTAGCAATGCCTATTCGTTCGCCAATTGCGGTACAAACGCCAAATACATGCCATTCCACAAATTGTTTAATCTTATTCATCAAATTAAAATTACATTATTTTAATCTAAATTCTCAACACATTTTTTGTAATTTCGCGACCGGGGGAAAAAGGTTGGAGGGGTTGAATATTTTCAACCCTTACAGAAGGTTTGTGAGGTTTGTGAGGTTTAAGAGGTTTGAAGCATTTTCATAAATTGGCTTCTTCCTAAAAAACTTCGTGACTTTGTGCCTTCGTGACTTCGTGTTTGTTCCTTGGTATCAATAGGTTCAAGATGTTTATTATTTACCAAGAATCCAGAATAAAGTATCTAGATAAAAATAAAAAAATAAAACTATGGCTTTCGACATTGAAATGATCAAAAAATTGTACGACCAATTTTCAGTAAAAGTGAATGCGGCACGTACTGCTGTTGGCAAACCACTAACATTAACTGAAAAAATATTGTACGCACATCTTTGGCAAGGAAACGCTACAGAAGCTTATGGAAGAGGAAAATCTTATGTAGATTTCGCTCCCGATCGCGTAGCCATGCAAGATGCAACTGCACAAATGGCTTTGTTACAATTCATGCAATCTGGTAGAGCAACTGTTGCTGTGCCAAGTACTGTGCATTGTGATCATTTAATAGAAGCAAAAGTAGATAGCAAAACAGATTTAACCAGAGCTGTTTCTGAAAGCAGCGAAGTATATGATTTCTTAGCTTCTGTTTCCAACAAATATGGTATCGGTTTCTGGAAACCGGGCGCAGGTATTATTCACCAAGTAGTTTTGGAAAATTATGCATTCCCTGGTGGAATGATGATTGGTACAGATAGCCATACGGTAAACGCAGGAGGATTGGGAATGATTGCGATTGGTGTTGGCGGTGCTGATGCTTGTGATGTTATGGCTGGTTTACCTTGGGAGTTGAAAATGCCTAAATTAATCGGTATTAAATTAATCGGAAAATTAAATGGTTGGGCAACACCAAAAGATGTTATTTTAAAAGTTGCTGGAATCCTTACTGTTAAAGGCGGTACAGGTGCTGTTGTTGAATATTTTGGTGAAGGTGCAATCAACATGAGTTGTACAGGAAAAGGAACCATTTGTAATATGGGTGCTGAAATTGGCGCTACCACGTCTACGTTTGGATATGACGAAAGCATGAGCCGTTATTTGAAAGCTACTGGCAGAGCAGAAATTGCAGAAATGGCTGATCAAATTAAA
>VFKL01000024.1 GCA_009885535.1 Chitinophagaceae bacterium
AAATTCAAAAACATCAAAATTCAATTGATAAAACATTGCAAAGAACAAATTTTTTATCATATATTTTTTTACAATTGACTAATGTGTTTATTTTCTGTTTTTTCGTGTTAATCATTGAGAAATTTGGTTATTAAAACATTAAACAAAACAACATTTAACGTGAATATAATGTCACAATTGTTTTTTATTGAAAATGTGGAATCAGTAAATAGCAATTATTTATATTTTATGATTAGCCAAATACCAGCACCAACATCTTTTTAAATTTGCAATTTTCAATACTAATAATTTGTATCAAATTGAAACAAATTTTCAAATGATTAATCATGATTTAAATTTTAAAAGCTTGCTGCAAAAAAGTGCGTCAACATTTTTAATCCCTTTTTTACCAGCAACGGCGGGCACGCTTTTTTAATTTCGAATTTTCATTTCTTCCTTTATATTTTTCTACATAAATGCCCTCACAACAATTTCACACAAGTTTTTTCTTGAAATGAAATAGTTATAAGAATTAACCTCGTTAAAAACAAGGATAACGTTCATTAAAAATTAAAAGGTTGAGTTTGGGTTGTTGGAGTTTCTATATTTACATTAAAAGCTACGGATGCAGTTTTTAACTTATTTACTGCAATATAGATTTTTTATCTTTAATTTGCCTACATAATTTTTTAACCATGAATCGGATTTCATTTAAAGCTATTTTACCGCATATTATAGCATTTGCCATTTTTTTATTAACTACTGTTATTTTTTGTAAGCCTGCCACAGAATCGGGCGTGGTATTAAAACAAGGTGACGTTACCAGTTGGTATGGCATGAGTCGTCAATCTATTGAATATGCCGAAAAAAATGATCATTTTCCATTATGGTCGGTAAGTATGTTTTGTGGAATGCCCAGTTATCAAATTGCGATGAAAGGTCCATTTTCACCAATAACTATTTTTGATAAAATTACGCAATTGGGATTACCACAACCTTTCAACTTTTTTTTCCTTGCGTGTATATGTTTTTATTTCATGTGCATTTGTTTGGGCATAACCCCATTTGCAGCAATTATTGGTTCTCTTGCTTTTGCATTTAGCAGCTACAACCCCATCATAGTTACGGCTGGCCACAACACAAAGATGCTTGCGTTGGCTTATGCACCTGCGGTTATTGGTGCGGTGTTATTGATTTTTAATAAAAAATATCTCTGGGGATTTGCACTCGCGGCTTTATTTACCGCACTCGAAATCGGACAAGGGCATCAGCAAATTAGCTATTATTTGTTTTTGGTATTGTTGATTATGGGGATTTCATATCTCATTCACTTTCTAAAAATCCACGAAGCCAAACACGCGTTTAAAAGTATCGGATTAATATTAATTGCCGGTTTAATTGGGGTGGCTTCAAATGCTTTAATATTGATGACTACTTATGATTATGCCAAAGATTCTAAACGTGGTGGACAGTTGGTGATGGATAAATCGTCAAATTCACAGGACAAAATTTCTGGCGAAAAAACGACAGGTTTAAGTAAGGATTATGCTTTTATGTGGAGTTATGGCATTTCGGAAACTTGGAGTTTAATGTTCCCAGGTGTAATGGGTTTTGGCTCACATCAAGCAGAAAGAGATGGCGATGTGTATGTATTTCCGAAAATAAAGGACAATGGACCGCTAGTAAATTACATGACGGAAAACCTGCCTCAACTTCCTGCAGATCAAGTAGCCGCACAAATGAATGGCGCGATTTATTGGGGCGATCAACCATTTACAAATGGACCTGTTTACTTAGGCGCGATCATTTGTTTTTTGTTTTTGTTTGGTATGTTTTACTTAGATGGCAAACACAAATGGTGGATACTTACCGCTTCAATTTTTGCCATTATGCTTTCATGGGGCGACAATTTCAAATCATTCAATTATTTCATGTTTGATAATTTCCCGCTGTATAATAAGTTTAGGGTACCTACCATGATTTTAGTGATACCTCAATTATTGTTCCCAATTATGGCTTCACTAGTAATCAATAAACTTATTAATAATCAAGAGGAAACGGATTGGAAAAAATTCAAACTTGCTGCCATTGCAACAGCAGTAGTTTTTGGATTGATTGGTTTCTTTTATTCAACAAGTGATTTCAGCAAAGAGAATACAGAAAGAACTTTTGCTTTCAATAATATTCTCAAATCTAATAGTCCTGATATGCAAGCCAAAATGCAGGAATTGGATCAGAAGTTTAAGCCGAGCATCGACAATCAGATTTACGAAGCGATGGTAAGTAATATCGGTAGAGATGCCAGTGCTGGTGATCCTACAAAAGCGGCTCGTGCATTTGTATCGGCTTTACATAAAGAACGTGCTTCTTTCTTATTTGATGATATTATTCGTTCGCTTATTTTAATTGCATTGGCAATGGCATTAATTGCATTGTTTATAAAAAAGAAAATCAATGCCATAATCATGATTATTGGATTAACGATTTTGTCAACGGCAGATTTATTGCAATTTGGGATGAACTATCTCAACGATAAAAGTTTCGAAGCGAAAGCAGAAGCGGAATCAAATTCATTTCCATTAACACAAGCAGACCAACAAATACTTGCGGATAAAGATCCGAATTATAGGGTGTTTAATACATCGAGTATGGAAGAAGCCAAAACTTCATATTATCACAAATCAATTGGTGGATATCATCCGGCTAAATTGGGTATTTATGATGATTTAATTGCCAACCAATTTAAAGGCAACATTAATATGTCTGTTGTAAATATGCTTAACGCAAAGTATTTTATTCAACAACAAGAGAATGGAAAAATTGCGCAACAAAATCCTGGGGCTTTAGGCAATGTATGGTTTGTGAAAGGTGTTCAATATGTAAAAGGACCAGCGAATGAGATGCGTGCATTGGATAATTTCAATCCAAGAGATACTGCGGTAGTGGATGAAAGTTTTAAAAATACAGTTGGAAATTTCAGTGCCCCAGATAGCTTAGCAAGCATTAAACAAACCAGCTTTGACAATGATGCCATCACTTATGAATCTAACTCTACAACAAATAATATTGCGGTGTTTAGTGAGATTTTTTACAAGGATTGGTTTGCGTATGTAGATGGAAAGAAAACACCTTTTTTCAAAACAAATTATGTACTTAGAGGAATCAACGTTCCCGCAGGTAAGCATAAAATTGAATTTAAATTTGAGCCCGCTGTTTATTTCTTAGGCAGCAAAATCAATGCTATCGCTTCTTGGTTGGTGCTTATTATTTTATTGGCTGCAGTTGCTTTAGAATTTAAAAAGAAAAAAGAAATTGTTTAGTTATTTAAATCAATGATATCCATACAAATCGTACACATATTGTAGCCATTGCGCCATACAACATTTTTCCAGCAAAAATGGGTGGTCAAAAAGGGATTGCTTGTTTTTATGCGGCATTTTCCAAGTGCATGGATGTTACATTGGTTTCTGTAAAAAGTAACGCTCAACCCGATAATTTTTCAGGTACGTTTATGCCTGTAATGCCGAATGCAAAATCAAGATATTTCAACCTATTTGGCATTTTTTCATTTTTAAAAATCATCCGTAATCAACAAGCCACGCATCTTGTTTTAGAGCATCCGTATTTGGGCTGGCTGGGATTTTTATTAAAAAAAATAACTGGTGTAAAATTGATTATTCATTCACACAACATCGAAAGCTCGCGTTTTAAAAGCACGGGTAAATGGTGGTGGAAAATGTTGTGGTATTATGAAAAATGGACACATCGTCAAGCAGACATTAATTTTTTCATTACAGATGAGGACCAACAATTTGCCATAAAACATTTCAATTTAAACCCTTCGAAATGCCATACCATAACCTATGGTTTTGATTTTGGCAAGGCTCCAGGAAATGAAGAGAAATCAATTGCAAAAACTGTAATTCAACAAAAGCACAACATCCCTTCAACAAATAAAATTTTATTGTTTAATGGCACGTTGGATTATGCACCCAATTTGAATGCGTTAAAAAATATCCTTTTTGACATCAATCCGATTTTGTTAGCAGCGGCTAATTTTAATTATTCCATTATTATCTGCGGAAAAGGGTTGCCAGCAGAATTACAAGAATTAAAAGCATTTGCTGATAAAAATATTGTTTATGCTGGTTTTGTAGATGATATTTCGCTTTATTTTAAAGGTTCGGATATATTCATCAATCCGGTAGTAGAAGGTGGTGGCATTAAAACCAAATTGGTAGAAGCGTTGGGAAATGATCTATTTTCAATAACCACTTCAGAAGGAGCTATTGGAGTTCCAGAAAAAATAACAAACAATAGAATGGTGATTTTAAAAAATAATGATTGGAATTTATTTGCAGAATCAATAATCAAAGCAGACTATCGCAACAGTGCCATTAACGAAGATTTTTTCGATTATTTCTATTGGGGTAAAATTGCGGAGAAGGCATCGAATGCTATTGGAAATTAAAGTTAAATTATGAAATTATTAATTACTGGCATAAATGGTTTTGTTGCAGAACACTTTTTAGAATTGTTGTCCAATAAAGAAATTTATGATTTTGAAATTTTAGGAGTTGGGAGATCAAACAATTCAGAAGCGAAAAATAAATTTAATGATTTAAACATTAATTATCAATCTATTGATTTATTAAACAAGAACGACGTTGTTGATTGTATAAAAAAATTTAAACCCGACTTCCTTTTGCATCTTGCTTCAATCAGCAGTGTTGGGCATAGTTGGAAGTTTCCACAGGATAGCTTTGTCAACAATACCAATATCTTTTTAAACTTGGTTGAACAAATCAGATTGCAAGAAATATCTTGTAGAATATTGTCTATAGGATCTAGTGAGCAGTATGGAAACGTCACAAAAGAAATGCTTCCGCTTCGAGAAGATTCTCCCTTAAACCCAATTAGTCCATATGCTGTAGCAAGGGTATCGCAAGAAATGATTTCTAAAATATATGAACAAGGCTATGGTATGGATATCATCATGACAAGATCATTTAACCATATTGGCCCCGGACAAAAAGATATTTTTGTTATTCCCTCTTTTGCTAAACAACTTGTTGGAATCAAATTGGGTAAAATCAATAAGAATACTATAACAACCGGCGATTTGAATATTATTAGGGACTTTATAGATGTTAGAGATGTTGTTAATTGTTATTATATGCTTTTAATGAATGGCAAGAAAGGAGAAGTTTATAATATTTGCTCTGGAGAAGGGAATTCTTTACATGATATCATTTTGAAAATGTGTAACAAATTAGAAATCGAAGTAAATTTAGAAACCAATCCTCAACTTATACGCCCTAACGACAACAAAATCATAATTGGGAATGCTGATAAACTTAGAAAAGAAATCAACTGGAATCCACAAATTAAGCTAGAAAAAAGTATTGAAGATATACTTGACTATTGGATTGAATATTTCAAATCGAATTAATGGAATGCTTTTATTCTTTGATGACTTTCAACATCGAATCATAAAGTTTTTCTGCAGTATTTTTCCAAGTGAATTTATTTTTTTGAACAAATCCCTTACTAATCAATTCAGAACGAAGCGTCTCATTTTTATTGATCCTCTCCATTGCCTTGGCTATTTCTGAAACGTCAAAGGGATTAACTAATATTGTTGCATCTCCTGCCACTTCGGGCATTGAGGTAGTATTGCTGCAGATTACAGGTACACCTGACTGAAAAGCTTCTACTATCGGCAATCCAAATCCCTCAAACGTAGGAACAAAACTTAAACAATAAGCTGCCCCTAATAAATATTTTAAATCCTCATCATTGACTCTCCCTGTAAATATAATATCATTTTTGAATTCCATTTTATTCATTATTTCTTTAACCGAATTATCATCCCACAAAATATGTCCGCATAAAATCAGCTTCATATCACTCCCAGAATTTTTTTTAAAGAGATTAAATGCTTCTAAAAGACGGATGACATTTTTTCTAGGATGCATTGACCCAACAAAAAAGAAATAATTTATCCCATCCGCATATTTTAATCTTACCATTTTTTTTTCATCCTCACTGATTGGCTGAAATTTATCTTTAATGCCACATGAAACATTGTCAATCAATGTATCTTTTATCCCATATCTTTCTACAATATCATTTTTACTGTATTCAGAAATCGTTGCAATTCGTTTTGCTTTTTTTGCAAATCGAGGAAACATTTGTCTGAAATAAACTCTGTTTTTAAACTGAATATCTTCCGGATACTTTTCAAAATTCAAATCATAGATAACTGGTAACTGTGGTGATTGAGATGAAAGGCTTAAAAATCCTTCCATAGATAAAAACAAATCCACCTTATGTTTTTTTAAAAATTTGCTTACTATAAATTCCATGAAAAACAAATAAAGTAAGGGGTGTCTGTAAGGTGGAAAAACTTTATGTTGGGTTACATTTGGAAAATCAAAATAATCTTCATTGAAATTCTTGTCGCACAAAATCATAAAATCAATTTC
>VFKL01000134.1 GCA_009885535.1 Chitinophagaceae bacterium
ATTCTCGATGAAAATACCCAACCAACAGCTTTTAAAAAAGGCTTTATGGGCAATGTCAGAAAAATCCGAATGTCTTGAATCAATGTTGTCTGCTCATCTAAAAATTGCAACACATTTTTTGTTTCATTTTTTTTGAATAAGGCTTCAAAGATTAATTTTCCTTGAGAGGGCTGTCTAGTGAGTATCAAAAGTAAAAGACGGTCATAAAATCGAAAACGTGATGAATTTGTAATAACTGCGGGTGCAATATTTTTTTTCAAACTGTCAGCTAATCTATCCGCATGATGAAACATATTTTTAAACGCATAACCTGTACTGGGTTTAACAGCACCGGCTCTTCCTCCAATTGAAATTACGCCTGGTAAAGTTTCAACAGAAATATCGGCTGTACTCATGGGAATACATCCTGTTTCTATATCTATAATTTGATAGTTTCCAAAACGTTGGTTGATGTATACATCTAAAATTGCTTTGGCTTCGTTTTCTGTAATAGGTTCCAATCCAAAACGCGTTAATTCAACGAGTGTTTTACCTTCGCCCAATGGAAGCACATACATAAATTGAGTAGAACCTAATTGTTCTACATTGAAATCCATCAAGTCCACACAATTTATATTTGAAATCGGTTCATCTGTTGTAATTACATAACCAATGAAGGATTGAAGCAAATGGGTGTCATCTTTTTTAAGGGGTAAATATTTTGGTGGGCGACTATCGAATACCATAGTTGATTCCCAAATATTGGTGTCAGAAATGACCTTAACTCCATTTTCAAAAGGGGTTAATTTAACAACGGAACTTTGTATTCTTTGTAGATTATATTGCTCAATGATTCGCCTTAATTCTTTGTATACATCAATGCTTGATATATGAAAGTATTGTTTGGGTAACAAAATTTCTTGCTTATTTCGATTGACACTTACTTCACTCCATTGATGGCTTATTAAATGTAGGCATTGTTCAGTAATTGGTTCATTTTCTTCAGACCAAAAACAATAGGTTTTGTCATTGTTATGTTTGGTATCTGGATCTAAAATCAAAATCTTTTTATCTTCCAAAAGACCCTTCTTTTCCATACTCATAAGTAGCAGTGTTGCAGAGGCGCCGGCACCTGCAAACAGATAATCTACTTTAATATGGGGGTTTTGCATTGACATTATTTCAATTTATACCGATTGGATATCTGTAATGGTTCAATGAAATTGTCCCAAACAGCTACCACATCGGCATTATACTTGATAATTATGGACGAATTTACAATTCAATTTGGTATTAGACTTTATAAAAAAAGGGTTCTTCATAAATTAGAAGAACCCTTTTTTAAATATTAAGAGACAAATTAGTCTTCGTTTCTACTTAATGCGTAGATAACTAAACCAAAGCCAATTTTGTTGATAGCATCAGCGATATTGTAAACAATATCCATAGCATGTAACGCAGCAGCTTTATCAGCTACTAGTTTCATTCCAAACAATCCACCTTCAGTTCCTAGGATATAACCTAGAGGGTAGATTGCCCAACCAACCAATACGAACCAAGCTAAGATCTTAGTAGCTTTTGCTACCTGTGGTCCAGCACTTTGAGAAAGTTTCGCAACTTCTCCAAACCAAACTAGGTAAGCTATATAGAAATAAGCTGCACCTGAAATTACACCCCAAAGAACACTTTTAGTTGGATCTAAAACCTCTCCAATGTAACCAGTAATTAACATCACAAGTGAAGCGAAGATTAATTTCCAAAGTAAACCGATTTTTGCACCTGCTTTTTTGGTGATTAGATAGAACTCTACACACATTAATGGAACTGTAAGAATCCAGTCAACGTATCTGAAAAATGTAGGAGATTCTCCTGTCTCAAGATTGTAACCTCTCATGTAGTAGTAATGCACTGCTGCGATGAAAGTAATTAATCCTGATACTAAAACTGATGTTCTCCATTTTTGAGAGGTGTTACTCAATTCAAAAAAGAAGAAAACTGATGCAGCCATCATGGCCATGGTTCCGATAAAAAACGTGAATGCCACGTAATTATCACTTGCGATTTTTAAATGTTCCATTTGATATTTTTTTTTAATTTGTCCTACTCTTATGGATTTTCAGTTACTCCCCGTTTTTATTGGTTTCTGGACTCCAATTTCGAATATAACATATTTTTCACAATAATGTTTAGTTTTTAAAAAAAAAGTTAAACATTAGTAGTTTGTATATTACATATGAAAGTAAGGTGAAATATGTGTGCATCAATCTGATTAAATCTAGATTTTGCAGTTCGAATCTTGATGAAAGTAAAAAAGGCAATAAAGACGTTTTTTTAGAAGATTTCTATGATATACTATTTTTTATTCAAAAAAAAATTGATTTTCGAATATTCAGTTAAGAATATTGCTAATTTTGAAATCCCCAAAAAAATATGCTGTGAAAAAAGTAATTTATTTCCTTACGATAATTATTTTGTTAAACAATGTTCTATGTTTTTCTCAGAATGAAAAAGAGTCTATTAATGATTCATGGAAATTTATTAAAGAAGATATTCCATCAGCAGGAAATGTTGATTTTGATGATAAATCATGGCAAAAAGTAAATCTGCCACATACTTGGAACTCAATTGATTCTTATACTTCAAGACAATATTACAGAGGAATAGGGTGGTACCGTAAGGAATTGAATTTGACAAACAAATATGCAGATAAGAAACTCTTTATCAATTTTGAAGGTGCTTTTTTAAAAGCTGAGGTGTATGTAAATGGTAAATTTGTTGGACAACATAAAGGCGGTTACACTGCTTTTACATTCGACATATCAGAATATGTAAATATTCCTGAAAAAAATATTATTTCTATAAAAGTTGACAACAGTAAGAAATTAGATTTGCCGCCCATCTCTGGGGATTATACCATGTTTGGTGGCATTTATAGAGATGTTTATTTGATTAGCAACAATAAAATACATTTTGATCAAATGAACTTTGGAAGCAATGGCGTTTTTGTGGATGCACCAATCGTTGATAATAACGAAGTAATCGTAAATATCAAAGGAGCCATAACGAATCAATCCAACGACAACAGAAATGTAGTTTTACTTTCAAAGATTATAGACAATTCAGGGAATTTGGTTACAGAAATCAAATCAAAAATTAAAGTAAATGCAGGTGCCACTACAAATTTTCAACAAGCTTCAAATAAAATAAATAATCCCAATTTATGGTCGCCGGAAAATCCGTATTTGTATTCGGTTCAAACGTCAATTCTATCAGATGATAAAAGTCCCATTGAATTCGACATGCAGCATGCTCCATTGGGATTAAGGTGGTTTAAATTTAGTGCTGATTCTGGGTTTTATTTAAACGGGAAAAGCCTCAAACTGATAGGCGCCGCTCGTCATCAGGATTATATGGGATTAGGCAACGCGTTAGATAACGATCTTAATCGCAGAGATGTTCAATTATTAAAAGACATGGGTGGTAATTTTATTAGAGTAAGTCACTATCCTCAAGATCTTACTGTTTTAGAGATGTGTGATAAATTAGGCATCTTGGTTTGGGAAGAAACGCCTCTTGGCAATAATTTTTAAGATAGCAAAGAATTAAAAGCAACATGCGTAAGCAGTTTGATAGAAATGATTCGTCAAAACTATAACCATCCAAGTGTAATTATCTGGGGATATATGAATGAAATTGGTTTGGGTACATCTAAGTTGTCAGATAAAGAAAAGCAAAAAAACATATTTACCATTACAGCATAATTTGCAAAAGAATTAGACAGCATCGTTCGAAGCGAAGATAAAAATCGACTATCGGCTATCGCACAAAACTCTGGAGGGAAAGGCTATTATTTAGATTATGGTATGTCAACTACGCCCGATGTAATTGGATGGAACACTTATTATGGTTGGTACAAGGGTAACGCGAATCAGTTCGGTGAATTTATGGATCAAATGCATAGTGAAACACCGAATATCAAATCACTCATCAGTGAATATGGTGCTGGAGGTGATGGGCGATTACATAGTTTATTGCCAGAACAATTCGATTTTAGTATTGAATGGCAACAGCAATATCACGAATCTTATTTGAAACAAATATTTGATCGCAAATTTATTGCGGGTGCAGCGGTTTGGAATTTTATAGATTTTAATGCCGCCAGCAGACAAGAAAGCATGCCGCATATCAATAACAAAGGCTTATTGTATAATAACAGAACGCCAAAAGATGTTTATTTTCTGTATCAGGCTTGGTTGTTGAAAAATCCAATGATTCATATCGCGCGCCGTGATTGGCCGATTAGAAAAGGGATTCAATTATCGGCAAATGATCGTTTTGTTGTTCAGCCGATAAAGATTTATTCCAATCTCGAAAAAGTTGAATTGTTTCAAAATGGAAAATCGCTAGGAGTTCAAAATACAAATAAAGGTGTTGCTCTTTGGAATATCCCATTTGTGAATGGGAAGAATTTTTTATTCGCAAAAGGTGTAAATGATAATAATTCCTACCAAGATGGGATGGAAATCAATTTTGAAATTGTACCATTATTATTAAATCAAATTAAAAATAAAAGTTTTGAATTGGCTGTAAATGTAGGTAGTAATTGCTTTTTTATTGATCCAATAAACAATGTTACATGGTTTCCTGATCAAGCGTATAAGCTTGGCGGATTTGGTTATATAGGTGGAGAAATATATCGTTCTTCAGAAACCAGAATTGGTCATCAATCTGAAGTGAATCTCACGCGAAACGTGCCATTATATCAAACCTTTCGTTTTGGATTAACGGATTATAAATTCGATGTGGTTGATGGGGAGTATGAAGTAGAATTACATTTTTCTGATTTGGAAAATAAAGCTCAAAAATCAATTTATGATGTAAACGACAAAGAAGAAAATACCAAGGAAATCAGTACGTTCAATGTTGCGATAAATGATGATAAAGTACTAGAAGATTTTTCACCTGCCATTCAATACGGTGGCTTAAATGCTATTGTAAAATCTTTTGTGGTTACTTCAAAAAATGCAAAGGGCTTAGCCATTTCATTTGAAAAAGATAAAGGGAATACATTATTAAATGCAATAAAAATAAGGAGACTGAATTAGGACAAAATATAGAGAATTAGTTAGTTTTTTCTAGATATTGATTAGTATATTTTAATTGAAGATTTTATAAATTGGATTTATCAGTTTGTTCATAATAGGTCTAAAAATTAAGATTATTTACCTGTATTTTTATTGTCTATTTTCTGCTGAAATCCTTTCCAGTAAAGGTTCTGACATACTTTATCACAATCATAAAAATCAATCATAAAGAAGCAAACATTAATTCAACTTTACTCGGTTTGATTGGCATTAATGCAAGTCACTTTATAATAACACGTATTGAAATTAAATTGTGGTGTAGAGAAACTTTAATCAAAATCTACACAGATTTTAAGTAACAGATTAACAGTCAATAATTTAAAATTTCAAAAAAGAATAAAAATAATTCTAAAATAAATTTGGTGGGAAAGAAAAAACCTCTACATTTGCACTCCCAATCAAAAATGGGTTATTTTTCTAGAGAGGAAAATAAGGTTTTAAGAAATTAGAAATTAAGAAATTAAAATAGGGATTACGAGACAA
>VFKL01000106.1 GCA_009885535.1 Chitinophagaceae bacterium
AACCTCTCAAACCTCTCAAACCTCTCAAACCTCTCAAACCTCTCAAACCTCTCAAACCTCATAAACCTAACAAACTTCATAAACCTCACAAACTTCACCTGATTTAATTAGATTTGCACTCTATAAACCAACCAAGTATGAAATATAACCAATTTGTTGCCATGTGGGCTATAACTAGAGCCAGTTTTCGGTCTATTACTAGAAATCCTTCTGCAGTTGTTTTCAGTTTTGTATTTCCATTTATTTTTATTTTAGTTTTTGGATTTATAGGAGAAAATGGGGCAAAGCAATCTTATAAAATAGTGGTTGATAAAAATTCCGACACATCAAATGTGGTTTATAAAACTTTAATCCAAATGGAAGGGTTTAAAATTATTCGCTACAAAGATGAAACAAAAATGCAAATCGATTTAAATAAAGGAAGATTTGCAGGAATTGTAAAAATTGAAAAATCAGAGGCTAATGCCAAACAACCATTTCGTTTAACATTAAAATCAACCTCATCAAGTAATGATCAATGGCCTCAAGCAAAATCAATGTTGGACGATATGCTGAATAAAATTAGCGACAAAATGTATGTAGATAGAAATAAATACACCTCTTTTGAATTTAATCCAATTACAGATGTAGCAAAAGTTAGAGCGTTTAAAACCATTGATTTTATCTTGCCTGGTCAACTAGGATTTTCATTGTTAAGTGCTGGTGTTTTTGGGGTGGCATTCATGTTCTACAATCTAAGAACTACAATGGTATTAAAACGTTTTTTTGCTACACCTATCCAACGCAGTTATATTATTTTAGGGGAGGGCTTGAGTAGGGTTATTTTTCAATTAATTACTGCAGTGGTAATTATTTTGGTAGGTTATTTTGCTTTTGGATTTACACTTATTCATGGCGTAGAAACATTTTTAAATATGATGATACTTAGTTTTATTGGGTTGGTTGTATTTATGGGATTTGGATTTGTGGTTAGCGGGATAGCCACATCAGATAGCACCATTCCACCTTTTGCCAATTTAATAACATTGCCACAATTTTTACTAGGAGGTACATTTTTTTCAATTGATAACTTTCCCAAATGGCTGCAACCCATTTCTCAAGCACTGCCATTAACCCATATCAATGCTGCAATGCGTAAGATTGCATTCGAAGGTCAATCCTTATGGGATGTGAAATTTGAAATTGGAATATTGATGATTTGGGGGATTATCGTTTATGCGCTAGCCGTAAAATTATTCAGATGGGAGTAATAATTTAAGGGTTACTTACTTGTTTTAGATAATCAGATTTCATACTCATTTGGCGCAATTTTAAAACGCCGAAAATACCTTCCTGAATAATGCCCTTGCTCATTTTACTAGCGCCAAGTTTTCTATCTGTAAAAGTGATAGGGACTTCTTTAACTTTAAATCCGAGTTTCCATGCGGTAAACTTCATATAAATTTGAAAAGCATAGCCGATAAATCGGATTGCATCTAAATTAATTTTTTCTAAAACAGATCTTTTATAACAAACGAAACCTGCAGTAGGGTCCATAATAGGCATCCAAGTAATAATTCTGGTGTACAGTGAAGCGCCTTTTGAAATGAAAATCCGATCGGCAGGCCAGTTCTTTAATGCACCACCTTTTATATACCTTGAGCCAACCGATACATCAGCGCCATCCAAACATGCTTGATGTAACCGTATCAAATCAACAGGATTATGTGAAAAATCAGCATCCATCTCGAAAATAAATTGATACCCTTTTTGCAAACTCCATTTAAAACCATGAATGTAAGCGGTGCCTAAACCTAACTTACCTTTTCGTTCTTCTAAAAACAATTGACCAGGATATGTAGAAAAAAGACTTCTTACTATATTGCCTGTACCATCTGGAGAACCGTCGTCGATAATTAGTACGTGATAATTTTGATGTAAATCTATAACCGCAGCAATAATTGCCTCGATGTTTTCTTTTTCGTTATAAGTCGGTATAATTACAATTTTTTCCAACGATTGAGTTTTGGTTGCTAAAATAACAAGATATTTTGAGCAATTTATTTTTAGTTAAAACTTTTCTTCTCTTTTATTTTAAAATAGAACGATTCATAATTTCAGTTAATTTTTGTTTGGTATGAAGTGGGAAATCTCCACGCATCATCCAATCATAATAATGTGGTTCACTTTTAAGGACATCACCAACAGATTTGCCTTTGTACTTTCCAAAATTAAATACTTCAACTCCTTTTTCATCAAAAGAAAAACGTCGAGCATAATCCACTATTTTTTCTTCACCAATTACAGAAAGTATTGAATCTATGCTACTTCCAAGTTGATTGTAACGTTCTAATTGCGACATGAACACTTCAATTGTTGCGTTGATATCCACTTCTGCACTATGTGCATTAATCAATTCTTTTTGACAATAAAATTTATAAGCAGCAGAAAGTGTACGAGGTTCCATAGAGTAAAATATATGTTGTACGTCAATCATTCTTCTGTTGCTCAAATCTACATCCATGCCTGCACGAAGAAATTCTTCCATTAGAATTGGAATATCAAATCGGTTGCTGTTGTATCCACCAAGATCACAATCTTGTAAAAATTGTTTGATTTCATTTCCAGCTTGTTTGAATGTTGGCGCATCTTTTACCATTTCATTGGATATACCATGAATATCGCTAGAAGCCATTGGAATTGGCATTTCGGGATTTAGTAATTTGCGTTTTACTTGTCTTGTTTGATCTGGTAAGATTTTTACAATAGCAATTTCTACAATTCTGTCGGTGGATAAATTTACACCAGTGGTTTCCAAATCAAGAAAGGCAATTGGGCGGATTAATGAAAGCATACATGGATATTAATGTGAATAAAAATTATTTATGTTCAAATGTAATAAATAGAAATGAATTTCGTTCTTACAAATAAATCTTATATTTGACTTTGAAAAATCATACAATATGAAAAAAATCATTTTATTCGCTTTATTGTTATCTGTTTTCACAATTGCATTAACCTCATGTGGAAGCAGAAGAATCGGTTGTCCGGCACAACAAATGCTTTCTCGTTAATTTATTTTTATGAATTGGATTATATTAAATGACCACAATCAATTACAACAATTGGTTGAGGCTTCGCATCACAAACCACAAGTAATATTCAAGCATAGCACTAGATGTTCGATAAGTATTATGGCTAAAAATAGACTTGAGAGAGTAACATTCCCAGATCAAATTCAATTTCATTATCTCGATTTACTTCAACACCGAGAAATTTCAAACAAAATAGCTGAGCAATTTGGTGTTTATCATCAATCCCCACAGGTATTGCTTATCAAAAATGGCGAATGTTTTTATGAAGAAACGCATTCTGCGATATCGATGGACGAGATAGTTGAACAGGCGATGTAAGAGAGGTTTGAGATGTTTGAGACGTTTTTGAGGTTTAAGACGTTTAAGATGTTGAAGGGGTTGAATATTTTCAACCCTTACAAAAGGTTGGGGATTTTCGTCTGCCGATGTTGGTGTTTTCACCAATCATAAAAGGGAATGAGGTTTAAAACTTTCAAGTCGTTTAAGACGTTTAAGAGGTTGGAGTTCTTCGTCTGCCGATGTTGGTGTTCTCATCAATCATCAAAGAACTTCAACAGCTTCATGCATCAATATTCCTCCAAATGAATATACTTCCACCATTAAACCATTAAACATTAAACCAGCGAAGCGAATTAAACCTACTAGTAACTAACATCTTGTATCTACCATCTATTAACCCACAATTGGAAAATACTTCCACCATTAAACCAGTAAAGCGACTTAAACCTACGAAGTGCTTTAAACCAGCGCAGTGTTTTGGACCAGCGCAGCGAATAAACCTTTTACTCCACCGCATCCAACTTATCCTTTTGATAATGCAGTTCTACTTTTTTTAATCCGCGTTTCCATAATGCGATTACCACAACAGTAAATGTTATCATTAATAGTATGACCAGTAATGGATTGTTTGCCGATTTTGATCCATACATCAAAGCAAAATCGTACAAGCCGTGTAGGATAGAAGGAACCAATAAGCATTTTATAATAAATTCAATTTTTTTAGGACCATGGTGAAATTTTGCTAAAGAAAAATAATATCCCATCGCAACGGCAAAAAATCCATGCCCGGGAACCGCAAGCACAGCACGCATCATGGCTACGTTTAAGCCACCTTCATATACATACAATAAATTTTCAATCAACGCAAAACCCATCGACACAAAAACAGCGTAAATGATTCCATCAAAATGTTGATCGAAATCTTTATGTTTCCATATGATCCAATATAAAATAATCAACTTAGAAAGCTCTTCAGGGAAACCTGCTTGAAAAAATGCATCAAAAAATGAACTGGCGAAAGGTGAGGTAAATGATGCTCCCATAGGCTCAATGAGTTTTACAATGATTAAATCAATTATTACGGAAAGAAATCCACCAAAAAAACATTTCATCAACAACCCAAATGGCTCTTTGATACTGTCTTTATAATAAATTAAAAACATGAAAATAAGTACAGGCGTAATGGAGGAGATTAAAAATACCATGAAAATTAATTTGAGTTAAGGTATGAAAAATATATTGGTTATGAAATACCAAAACTTAGAACCATTATTAATACTGAAAAAAAATAAAAAGTTGATTTGTTTTTTTATAGAGATGTCAACATAGTTGTTTGTGAAATAAAACATTTATCGCTGAGAAAAAAGCGTATTAATACTGTTGTAATCATCTGATTTTTTTAAATCATAATTGACAAATTTGGCAGGTTGATTTTTAAGTAAAAACATATAAATGAATTTTGAAAAATTAGTAGGCAATATTGAACAAACACATAAGCATTTTCAACAACAAGCTGCAAAAGCTGTGAATGTATCCTTAACCATTCGAAATTGGTTGATAGGATTTTATATTGTAGAGTTTGAATTATTCGGAGAAGATCGCGCCATTTATGGACAAAAATTATTCGATGAACTTGCATTACGACTTAAAAATATAAAAGGTATGGACCGACGATCTCTTTATCGGTTCAAAGATTTTTATAAACTTTACCCTTATATTTCTCAATATATAGTTGAAAATAATATTTCATTGAGTATTTCTGAATTTAAGCGGATACTCACTTTTGACAAAAGAACCCCAAAATCTGAAACTTTAGAAAATGTGGGGACGCCATCCCCACAATTGAAAAAACATGAAGTTTCTGCCCAAAATTTAGTCCTTAACCTTTCGTATAGTCATTTCGAATTGCTTTTGTCAATTGACGACAATTTGAAACGCACATTTTACGAAATTGCCTGTATAAACGGTACTTGGTCGGTGAAGGAATTAAAGCGCCAAATAAATAGCCTTTATTTCGAACGTAGCGGAATGAGTATAAAGCCGGAAAATCTTAATTTGATTATTAATACCCAAGCTGAAAAAATCAGTACTAATGATATTGTAAAATCGATGTATGTCTTCGAGTTTTTGGGATTAAAAGCCAAGGATGCTGTAGAAGAAAATGACCTAGAAACTGCGTTGCTCGATTATCTACAAGAATTTATGATAGAAATGGGACATGGCTTTTGTCTCGAAGCTCGGCAAAAGAAAATACTCATTGGGGAAGAATACTTTTTTATAGATCTTGTATTTTACCACCGCATTCTTAAATGTCATGTGTTATTTGATCTGAAAGTAGAAAATTTTAATCACCTAAACATTGGGCAGTTAAATACTTATGTAAATTATTACAAAGCCAAAGTAATGTTGCCAGACGATAATCCAACCATAGGAATCCTCTTGGTTACCGATAAAAATAATGCATTGGTTGAATACGCCACCGCTGGTATGGACAATCAACTCTTTGTTTCAAAATATTTATTAGAGCTACCTCAAAAAGAACAACTGGAAGCATTTATAAAAAACGAATTACAAAATTGGAAGTAAAAAAAATAATTGAAAATAATCGCTTACAATTTAATCCGTTTCATTTTTGTAATCGTTCATTAATTGTCGTTGCAATTTGCTTTCAAATTTTGATTAGATTCGTTATGTCAACAAACTTAAACACCCATGATCAAAAACGACATTCAATTTCTCGATGGACCTCAAAGTCGTATTCAAGAATTTTTCTTTACCGTAAAAGTTCTTATTGAATTTATAAGGGGGTTTAGAAAACTGCATTTTGTTGGACCTTGCGTTACAATTTTCGGCTCCGCACGTTTTAATGAAAATCATCCTTACTATAAAAAAACAGAGAAGCTAGCTGAGGAAGTGGCTAAGTTGGGTTTTACAGTTATGACAGGTGGAGGCCCCGGCATAATGGAAGCGGCCAATAAAGGCGCAAGGCAAGTAGGCGGTAGGAGCGTGGGTTGTAATATTGTGCTTTCTTTCGAACAAAAAGAAAATGATTACTTAGATACATTTGTAAATATCAAATACTTTTTTGTACGAAAAACCTTACTTATAAAATACTCGTACGCTTTTATTGTAATGCCAGGTGGATTCGGTACTATGGATGAATACTTTGAAGCACTAACTTTGATACAAACACATATGCTTAAAGCATTTCCAATTATAGTTTTTGATACCGAATATTATAAAGAATTGATTGAACATATTGATTTAATGAAAGTAAAAGGCACCATTTCTACAGAAGATTTATCGCTTTGCTTGTTTACCGATTCGGTTGAGGATGCCATTAATCACCTTAAAAAAAATGCCATCGAAAAATTTGATTTAAAATACAAAAAAGCTAGAAAACCATATTGGTGGTTGCTTGAAAAAAAATAAGCTCAAACATTTTTACTGCTATATTGTTAAATTAATAAACTATACTTTTTATGAGCATAAAAAATCAATTGGCTGAATATCTATTTTTAAAAAAGAAAGATCCTAATGCCAAAAACACCCAATGGATGAAATACATGCATGGAATAAATCGGCTTTCTATTTTCCTTTTTATTTTTGCCATGATTGTTATTGTTGTAAAGTTGCTGATAAAATAACCAACTATTTTAAAAAGTTGTAAATAATTGTTGCTGCATTATTGGAAGCATTCCCACCTGTTGCCAATAGCCTTTTTAGTGTGGCATAATCCTCAAAAATCTGATGCTGTTTTGAGGAATTTTCTAAAATAATCTTTAATTCAGATATGATGTTTTCGGTGGTTAAATCAGCTTGTATCAATTCTCTCACTACGGGTTTATTCATGATTAAATTTACCAATCCTATGTATTTTATTTTGATAATCCGTTTTGCAATCTCATAAGAAATGGAGCTGCCTTTGTAACATATAATTTGAGGTACACCAAAAAGTGCCGTTTCTAACGTGGCGGTTCCGCTGGTAACCAAAGCTGCTTTCGCTTCGTAAAGCAAACTATACGTTTGATTTTTTAAAGTGCTTACATTTTTCAAGTCTTTTAATAAACCAGTATAAAATGCGTCTTCAATTCCGGGTGCTTTGGCTACTATAAATTGATATTCAGGTAATTGTTTGGCTACCTCCAGCATAATCGGAAGTTTAATGTTGATTTCTTGTTTTCGGCTTCCAGGTAAGATGCCAATTACGGAACGATCTGCCCAGTTTTTTCTTGGAGATTCTTGATATTGGATAAAAGATTCGACCACTTCTACAAGTGGATGACCTACATAATCTACATTGTAATTCCATTTGTTATAAAATGCTGATTCGAAGGGTAATATCACCAACATCTTATCAACACAGGATTTGATGGTTTTAATACGGCTTTCTTTCCATGCCCAAATTTGTGGAGAAATGTAATACACTACTTTAATGCCTTTTGATTTAGCCCATTTTGCAATGCGCAAATTAAATCCAGGGTAATCAATCAATATCAATAGATCTGGGTTGAAATCTAAAATGTCTTTTTTACAAAATGAAATGTTTTTCAAAATCGTTCCAAGGTTTTTAATTACTTCAACAAAACCCATAAATGCCAAATCGCGATAATGCTTTATAATCTTAGCGCCTGCATCTTGCATCAAATCTCCTCCCCAAGCTCGCACTTCAATTTTATTATCCAATTGGCGTAATGAGTTAATTAAATTACTTCCATGTAAATCGCCACTTGCTTCGCCTGCTATGATATAATATTTCATTTTTTTAAATTAACTCAAAAGTATAAATAAAAACGGTTAAGAAGTTAAAGATGTTTGAGAGGTTGAAGGGGTTGGAGAGGTTTAAGAGGTTGAAGAGGTTTAAGTGGTTTGAGAGGTTTTAGAGGGTTGGTTCAAAAGGTTCAATGAGTTCAATGAGTTCAATGAGTTAGCGCATTCTTAAGTTTATGATGTTCTATTTATTCAAAAGAATCAAAAAGACAAATTGGAAAATACTTCGAACCCTTAAACCAGCAAAGCGTTTTAAACCTTGCTTTTTTCACGCAAATCTCGCAAAGTAGAAAAGGCGCAAAGTTTTTATTCGCCCTTCGGGGAATAGTTTTTTTACACGAAGACACAAAAACACGAAGAAAATCGATTTGATTGTCGCGTAGACGCGAAGGTTTTTGAAACACAAAGGCACAAAGACACGAAAACACGAAGAAAATCGATTTGACGGTCACGTAAACGCAAAGGTTTTTGAAACACGAACACAAAAACACGAAGAAAATCGATTTGACGGTCACGTAGACGCGAAGGTTTTTGAAACACAAAGACACGAAAACACGAAGAAAATCGATTTGACGGTCACGTAAACGCAAAGGTTTTTGAAACACGAACACAAAGACACGAAGAAAATCGATTTGACGGTCACGTAAACGCAAAGGTTTTTGAAACACGAACACAAAAACACTAAGAAAATCGATTTGATTGTCGCGTAGACGCGAAGGTTTTTGAAACACAAAGGCACAAAGACACGAAGAAGATAATTTATGAAAAAATACTTCCAACCTTTTGAACTCATTGAACGTATTGAACCTTTTGAACCACTCAAACTTCAAAAACCTCAAAAACCTCAAAAACCTCAAAAAATTATTATTTATTTGCCTAAATTGTTATCTGAAAATCCTCTCTTTCTTAACAATGCTTTTTTATGCGTGTAATTTTTAAACCGAATTTGTTTTTTATGCTTGTTATTTGTTTTGCAATTGGATGCAACGCAAAAAAAAACAATGATTCAGAATCTAACAAAAAAGAATTGTCGGATTTTGGAAAAAAGGTAAAGCAAAGTGTGAAAAATCAACTTGGTTCTTCTAATGCTTCTTTTACTATTTTGGGCGATTCTGTTACTTTAAACTATGTTGATGTTGTTAATTCATTTTATTCAAAATCAGGTTTTGTTCCAATATGGGTTGATGCGGATTCTCTTAGTCCCAAAGCTATTGAATTTGTTCATTTTCTAGATACGTCAATTTATATTGGACTTTTTAAAAATGACTACCAATTTGAATCATTAAAAAAATTATCCAATTTATTCCAACATAAATCAGAAAATGCTGACGCACTTATTTTTGCGAAAACTGATCTGCTATTTACCAATGCTTTTATGCATGTTGTTAAAGATTTAAAACAAGGTAGAATTGTTGTGGATACTATTTCTTGGAAAAATATTCCTGCAAAACAAACTACATTTTTTAATCCAATGATGAAACAATTTTTGCAATCTAAAAACTGCAATTTGTTTTTTAGTAAAATTCAACCCAATTGGAAGCCATACTCTGATTTAAGAAATGCATTGCATGATTTTGTAAATAAAATGGATACCCAACAATTCACTTATCTAAACTATCCTTATAATAAAAATGTAGCTGTAGATTCATTTTTTTTTATTAAACAGTTGTGTAAACGATTTTCAGAATCTAAATATATTTTACAGGATACGTTGAAAAGTATTGATTCTGCTGGATTAGCTTCTATTGTATCTAAATATCAACAAGCCAATCATTTAGTAGTTGATGGTAAAATTGGCAAACAAATCATTGGTCATTTAAACCTAACGGACAAGCTTAAACTAAATAGAATTTTGTTATCGTTGGATCGATATAAACTAGAGTCCGACTCATTGCCAGATGCATTTGTATGGGTGAATTTGCCTGCTTTTAAATTGGAAGCATGGGAAAATGATAGCATTCGGTTTTTGTCAAAAATTGTTTGTGGAAGGCCTTATACGCCAACCCCATTGCTCAAAAGCAACATCAGTGAAATTGTATTATATCCAACATGGACAGTACCAGTAAGCATCATAAAAAAAGAGATTTTACCAGGTCTCAAAAAGAACAATAATTATCTGGCTCGTAAAGGATTGCATTTGGTGGATTATAATGGCAATCGCGTTAACCCTATAAATATAAATTGGGGAGGATTCTTAAAAGGAATTCCTTATAAAGTTCGTCAATCAAGCGGTGAAAGAAATGCACTAGGGGTTATGAAGTTTAATTTTAAAAATGCGTTTGATGTGTATTTGCATGATACTAATTTACGCAGTTTATTTAAAAACAACAATCGAGCTTTAAGTCATGGTTGTGTTAGGGTTGAGTATTATGATCAATTGGCAAAATTTGTGGCTCAGTTTGATAGCAGTAAATATGTTGTTACGGATACGTTGAGATACACAAATGATTCAATTGTAAATTGGTTGGCGGCAAAAAAAAGGAAACGCATATCAGTTAAAAATGAAATGCCATTATTTATTAATTACATAACTTGTGAGGCATCAAACGGAGAAATTGTTTTTCACGAAGACATGTATGAGTTGGATAAAAAAATGATTGAATTGTATTTTAATAAAATGTAGAGGTTTAATAATTTAAACCCAATTACAGTAAAACCAATTGTATCTTTCAAAAGTGAAAAATAAAAAGTGAAAAAGATTTACCGTCATTGCTGCAAAAAATTAATGTTTCGCTTTTTTAAATTTTATCTTTTAAATTTTAACTTTAAAATCATTGAACAATAAAAAACGATATCAATTTTTTATTTTAAGTAAATTAACTTTACTGGGGTTGATTATATTGTTATGTTTGAATGTTTCTGCACAAAAGCATGTTTCAAAACAGAAGAGATCTACAAAAAAGGAGGTTCAAGCAAAAGTATTATATGGACAGGCGAGTTATTATAGCGATAAATTTAATGGTCGTAAAACTGCCTCAGGAGAAATATTTAGTCAAAAAAAATTGACTGCTGCTTGTAATCAATTGCCTTTAGGTACAAAAGTAAAAGTAACTAATTTAAACAATGGAGATTCAGTATTTGTAACGATAAATGATAGACTCCATCCTAAAATGAAAAGGGTTGTAGACCTCTCTAAAGCTGCTGCAAAAAAAATCGGACTTACTACTTCGGGTGTAACTAAGGTGAAGGTGGAGGTGGTGGAATAAGTCAGAGTGAGAATGAAAACGAGAGCGGAAATTTTATTCTGACTTATTTCTTCATTTTCGTTCTGTTTCACGCTCCTTAATAATTTCAGTGTGAAAATGAAAACGAGAGCGTAAATTTCATTCTGACTTATTTCTTCATTTTCGTTCTGTTTCACGCTCCTTAATAATTTCAGTGTGAAAATGAAAACGAGAGCGGAAATTTCATTCTGACTTATTTCTTCATTTTCGTTCTGTTTCACGCTCTCTAATTATTTCAGCGTGAGCATGAAATCGAGAACGAAAATTTGACTATACTTTTTTAACTGTTGTAAACACCCACATCGGCAGACGAAAATCCCCAACCTTTTGTAAGGGTTGAAGATTTTCAACCCCTTCTCAAACCTCACAAACATCACAAACATCACAAACCTCTCAAACCTCTCAAACCTCTACTTCCTCCTCTCATACGTATACTCAAACTTCCCCGCCATTTCGCCTTTGTTTGAAAATATTTTTTCTGATTTTTTAAGTCCATTTTCGTATTCGTATTTCCAAATGAAATAATTCCCATTATTGTCAGCCGAGGTATTCATTTGAATAATTTGATGGTTTTCATTGTACTCAAAAACATAATCTGGAACCATCGATTTTTTAAATTCGTTGAGATGTACGATGTCACTTAATTGATTTACATCATCATAATAGTAATAATATTTTTCTCCCGTTTTGGTGTTTTTTTCTATGCCGACATTGTTTTTTTCATCTACAGAAAAAACAATTAATGTAGTATCATTCGTATTTTTTATCCGTAACATTTGTGTTGGCAAATGGTTTTGATATTGATAAACATGTGCTTCAGTTATCTCATTTTGAAAATCATCGTCTTTTGAAATGGATTTCGATGTTGTGCTGATCAATTCATCATTTTCATTGTACAAAAAAATCGTCGTGGTTACTACATTTTCTGAGCTGTCGTATGTTCGAGTTATTCTGCCTTTTTCATCGAAATTACTTATCATCAATGAACGGCCAGTTAATCTATTCTTGGTATATAAACTGTATTTTTTAAAATCTTTTGAAACTTTTTTTTCACAATAAAAATCTTTACTAATCTCGCCATCAGGTTCAAAACTTTTTACTTGTATGTTTTTCACTTTTGCAAAAACATAGCCACGCATTTCTTCAGCAGTTTGCTTGCAGTTGATGATGTCTTTAAAATAATATTGTGCAAATAAAAGGTTTGAAATGAATAAAGCTATCATTAAACTGAACGTAAACTTATACATGTTTGATTTTTTACAAAAAGTGAATTTAATTTGAACGAAAGTTATATCAATCCGTATTAATAGATGAACTTCGTTAATTTTATCAAAAATACGAAAGCAATTGAATAGGGGATGATTTTTTGAAAAATGATTTTGGTAAAAGTAAAAAGTATAAAAGTATAATAGTAAAAAGTAAAATGTAAAAATTGTTGATTCGCGTTTTTTGATTTTTTACTTTTCAATTTTAATTTAAAATATGGACAATCTACTAGGTGACAAATTTCTGCGATTGGTAAATATTATGGATGAGCTTAGGGAGAAATGTCCTTGGGATAGAAAACAAACTATTGAATCGTTGAGGCAATTAACCATTGAAGAAACCTATGAGTTAGTAGATGCGATTACGGAAAATGATTGGAAAAATATAAAAGAGGAATTGGGTGATTTGATGTTACACCTCGTTTTCTATTCTAAGATAGCAGAGGAAAAAAGGGAGTTTAATATTGGAGAAGTGATAGACGGCGTTTGCGAAAAATTAATTACCAGACATCCGCATATTTACGGAGATATAAAATTAGATTCCGAAGAAGCGGTTAAACAAAATTGGGAAAAAATAAAACTTAAAGAAGGGAAGAAATCAGTTTTGTCCGGTGTTCCTAAATCTTTACCTGCTCTTGTAAAAGCCATTCGTATTCAAGAGAAATCCAAGCAAGTGGGTTTCGAATGGGAAAATGCTGATCAAGTATGGGAAAAAGTTACGGAAGAAATTAGCGAATTAAAATTGGCAGTTGAATCAAAAAATATTTCTGATATAGAAGACGAAATGGGCGACGTTTTATTCTCAATGGTTAACTATGCGAGGTTCTTAAATGTGGATGCTGAAAATGCGCTTGAAAGAACCAATAAAAAATTCATGCATCGGTTTGCTAAAATGGAAGCTCATGCCGCAAAAGAACAGAAATTATTACACGATATGGATTTGGAAACCTTAGACAAATTATGGAATTTGGCCAAAAATGATAAAATCTAAATTTATTATTTGAAAAAAGTATTTTCATTTTTATGGATTAAAAACCTTCGAATAACTTTACTCGTTATATCGGTTGTTTTATTTTGCTTTTCTTATTTGATAAATAATTTTAGAAGCACTACAACTTCCCCTCAAAAAATTCAAGCTGCGCTTTCAGAATCCATTCATCAACAAGAAAAAGATTTTGTTTCATTTTTAAAATCTGATGATATTTGGAACAAGATTGCTTTTAATCAATATGGCAATTCGTTTATGCAGTCTTGTATTGAGAAATCCTATTTTTTATTTTTCTATTCTATTAATTCGGATGCGAGTGAAAAATTGATTTTTTGGAATACACAAAAAATTATTGCGCCTTCATATATTTTATACAGCAACGAAAATACAGGTTTTGTAATGCTTCAAAATGGTTATTATGTATGGAATAAAATTCAACATAATGACATCATTGCAATTGCGTTGATTCCTGTAAAATGGAATTACTTTATTGAGAACGAACATTTGCAAAATCATTATGCGATAGATGCCAATTTATCAGACTATTACAATATATCTAAAGAGGGTAAAAATGGTAAATTAATAAAATCTATTTCAGGTAAATCTTTATTTTATATTAATGAAAAAAGTTGGAGTGCTATTGAAAAAAATAATTCTTTGGCATTGTTTTTATATCTGTTGGGATTGTTGTTATTATTAATTGATACACATTATGTAGCATTGAATATTTCAAAAAAACATCAACCCATTAAAGGGATTTTATTTTTTGTTTTAAGCGTTTTTTTTCTTCGGGGAATTTGTTACTTCTTTAATCAGCCAATTAATTTTCGTGCCTATGATTTGTTTAATCCAGTTATTTATGCAAGTGGTCATGTATTCAAATCTCTAGGCGATTTATTGATTAATAGTTTGCTATTTACATGGATTGTATTGTTTATTAGATTGCAGCTATTTTATATAGAGTTGCCAAAAAATATATTTTCTACTTGGCACAAATGGTCGGTTTTGATTTTGTTGGCAAGCACTATTTTCTGTATTAATTTATCAATCAGTAAGTTGATCAAATCATTAATTGTTGATGCTCAAATACCTTTTGATGTTATCGACTTTTTTTCTTTAAATATTTTTAGTGTAGTTGCTTTCGTAATTATTTGTTTACTTTCTTTAAGTTGTTTTTTTATTTGTAAGATAGGTGTGCATTTATACAACAGGATTTTTCCTGCTAATATAGCTCCGCTTTTATTTTCTGTTGTTTCTCTAGGTTTATTACTCATGAGCTTTGATGTGATTCAAATGCAAAGTAGTTTTGAAATGTTTGTATTAGTGTGGACTATTTTTTTCTTATGGTTAATTCATGTATTTAAATCAAATGGTATTTCACAAAAAATTATAAGCTCGAAATTGATTTTTTGGTTGGCATTCTTTTCAATTTCCAATAGTTTTATAATTATTTCAGAAAACGAAAAGAAGGAATTGTCGCTTAGAAAACACTATGCCGAAACACTTGCTATAAAATCCAATCCAGCTAATGAAACACTTATCAATAGCATGTTGTTGGATTATCAACCCAATTTCATGTCTGCAAATTTTTATCGGTTTTCTAATCCGATTTCAAATGCAGCATTGAAAGATAGTTTTATAGGGATAAGCTATAGCGGCTATGCCAATAAATTCGATACTAGAATTTTCACTTTTTCTGCGGATGAAAAGTCATTGTTTAATAATGATTCATCAAGTTATAACGACATCAATACCATTTTAAATACACAAGCAAGGCCAACTGGATATTCTGGATTTTATTATTTTGATCAGGCATTAGATGAGTTTAGTTATTTAAACAAACAAATTATAAAAGATACTTCAGATCAATTGCTCGGTTATGTTTTTGTAATTTCAACACCAAAGCTTCAAAGGAAAGATGCATTATATCCAGAATTGTTTACAAAAGGTAAACCCATTGCCATTGAAAATTCAAACACTTATGCATTTGCGTTATATACCAATGGACATTTAACCAGTAGTTACAACGATTATCCTTTTGCCTCTGTTGTAGACATTCAGAAAAATAAATTGCAAACATTTAACGTGGTTAAAAATGAAGATTATACCGAGTTGTGGTACTATGCCGGTGCAGGAAAAATGGTAGTTATTGCAAAGGAAAATAATTCATTCGTTGCTTTCATAACTTTGTTTTCTTATCTGTTTTGTACGTTTTTGATTTTGTTTGTTTTGTTGTGGACAATTCAAAGTTTATCCAATCAAACCAATTTTAAGTATTTTAAATTTTGGCAGATTTCTATTCGAAATCAAATACACGGCACCATATTCTTGGTAAGCATCATTTCGTTTTTGGTGATTGGAATTGCTACTGTTTTTTTCTTTGTAAATCGCTATGAATCCAACAACAGAGAGAAATTGAGTAGGGTAATTCGCATCATGGAAAAGGAAATTAAATCTACTTTTTTTAATGAGTCAATTACGCAAGATTCAAGTGATTTAGACATTTCTACCAACAAAATAAAATTAGAACAGCTTGTAGAAAAAGTATCAAATATTCATGGTGTAGATGTGAATTTGTATGATTTAAATGGAAACTTACAGGTGTCGTCATTATCATTGCCATACAACAAAGGGATATTAAGTACGAAGATGAATCCTTTGGCATATTATCATCTACATAAAAAACGAGAAATACAATATTTTCAAAAAGAAAAAATTGGGAATTTGAAATATATCAGCAGTTATATTCCCATCAATAGTGTGAATGGCGAAAGCTACGGTTATTTGAACATTCCTTTTTTTACTTCTCAAAATTTATTGCGACAAGAGATTTCGAATTTCTTAATTACGATAATTAATTTGAATGCGTTTATATTTTTATTAGCCGGCATCGTTTCATTGTTTATAACCAATCGAATTGCCAATTCTTTTTCCATCATCACTGAAAAAATGCAGAAGGTAAATTTGGGAAAAGTAAACGAGCCGATTAAATGGGATCGTAATGATGAAATTGGCGCGTTGGTTATTGAGTATAATAAAATGATGGCGAAATTGGAAGAAAGTGCAGCTATTTTGGCTAAAACAGAAAGGGAAGGAGCGTGGAAGGAAATGGCCAGGCAAGTGGCGCATGAAATAAAAAATCCGCTTACGCCCATGAAATTAAGCATGCAATATTTGCAAAAGTCTATTGATAATGATTCACCAAATATTATTCCATTGGCAAAAAATGTATCAGAAACGTTGATTCAACAAATTGATCATTTAAGCAATATTGCCAGTGCATTTAGTCAGTTTGCCAATATCAGCGAAGCCAAAAAAGAAACATTCGACATTAACGAAGTTTTAAAAAATGTAACGATGCTTCACGAATTAAACGAATCGCTTGAAATTAAAAAAATGTTGTTGGATACGCCCAAGATGGTGTTTGCTGATAAAACGCAAATCAATCGATTGTTTACCAATTTGATTTTAAATGCTATTCAATCCATTCCGGAAGATAGGTTACCTCAAATAACAATTAATCAGCAAATAAAATCCGAAAAAATAATCATTGCTGTTTCGGATAATGGATTAGGCATATCTGAAGAGGTGAAGTATAATATTTTTGCGCCCAATTTCACTACAAAAACTTCTGGAACCGGGCTTGGTTTGGCAATGTGCAAACGAATCGTAGAACAATCTGATGGCGAAATTTGGTTTGAAACGGAATTGGGTGTTGGAACTACTTTTTTTGTGGAGTTGCCGATGGTAAGTTAAAAATTAAAAGTTAAAAGTGAAATTTCAAAATTCAAAAGCTTTCTCGCAGTTATGGATGAAAATTAAAAAAAATATCATTCTAAAATGTCTTTCAAAATGAGGGAATAAATGGTTAAAACCATTAGGCGACACAAACCATTCCTTAACCCACGGTTTAAACCGTGGGCAATAGAAACTACAAATTCATAACAATCATTTCAATGGTTTCATTGAATGATGAACATATTTGAAAAATAAGGCTGGGTAAAACTCAAAATTGATTTTCAAGGGAATAAAAGTTATAATTCAAATTTTCCATTCCTTAACCCACGGTTTAAACCGTGGGCTATAGAAAATACAAATTCATAATAACCATTTCAATGGTTTGATTGAATGATGAACACATTTGGAAAATAAGGTTGATTTAAACCCAAAAATGAGTTTGAAAGGAATTAATTCAAAATTCAAAATTCAAAATTCAAACGACAAACAATAACAAGCAAAGGTCAAATTCCTTCTTGGGGCATCGAATGGGCTTCAAACAAAATAAATCAATTTCCCGAAACCGCTTTGTAAAAAACAAAAAATCACATGCATTTGTTTAATTAATTTTATTAGAATCCTTCTAAAATTTAAATATTTCAATTCGGTAAAAAATCGACTTTAAAACAATGTCTACATTTATATAAAAATGTTATAAAATAGTTATTATAATTCAACTTATAAATAGTAATTTTAACACTGTATAAAGTTTTTTATTTAGAATTTCCGACCCCTATAAAAATAAAAACAAACCCAAATCCTATAAAACTGTTCTGAAACGCTGCTTAATTATACGTACGTATTGCAATATTGTTGATAATCCGTAACAATAAATCGTGCATTTGCTTCAGAGTTATCTAATGAAATTTATAAACTTAAAGTTTGATTTATGCGTAAATTCTACCTTACTGCTGCAAGAAAAATGAATGTGACCAACAAGAATGCAGTAAAAAAGAAACTACATTCGTTTTTGATGTTATTGTTGTTTTTTGTAGCTATTGCGTTTACAACGAATACAAATGCCCAAACGGCTGCCCAATATAGCTTTAGTGCGAGTAATGGTGGATATTCAGAAATAAGTGGCGATCCAATTTTGATAGATAATGGAAACAGTGATGATGGATTTGCCAATGGATTTCCAATTGGATTTGATTTTAATTTTGGAGGCGTAACATACAATGAGTTTAATGTTAGTACAAATGGATGGATTACCCTTGGTAACAATGGGGATAATAACATAACCAATTCCGGACTTACAAATAATTTTGCTACTATTCCAAAAACACCACTTATTGCTGCTTTGTGGGATGATATAGAAATATCAGATATTGGTAGAGATATTTCATTCAAATCAGCAGGTGGTGTGTTAACCGTTCAATTTACCAATATTCAATGGAGATACCTCGCTACTGTTTCTGAAGCTGTAATTAATTTTCAAATTAAATTATACGAAGCTACCGGAGCAGTTGAGTTTGTGTATGATCCAATCCCCGGAGGTGTATTAAATTCGCCTTCTGCTTCAATTGGTATTGCAACTGCAAGCGGAGTTTACTTATCCGTAAATGGTACTGGAGCTACACCAACAGCCAGTTCAACAACAAGCACCAATAATTTATCTGCTTTACCGGTACGTGGACAAACATACACATTTCTTCCTCCACCGCCATGTTCGGGAACACCGGTACCTGGAAGAACTTTTGCATCTGTAAACTCCGTTTGTGCTTCATCGGGTGCAACAGTAAATTTATCATTCGAAACTTTTGCTTTAGCAACAACTTTTCAATGGGAGCAATCTATTAATGGTGGTGGTACTTGGTCAAATGTGCCTGGATTAGGAACCAATTCAACATATGTTGCTACACCAACAGCTACAACACAATACCGTTGTAGAGTAACTTGTACTTCAAGTGGTCAATCTGGGAATTCAACACCAGAAACAGTTGTATATGATAATACTTGTATCGTAATGCCTGTAAATGGAGATGTAACTACTTGCTCGGCAACTTTTTACGATGCCGGAGGACCAACAGCAAATTATGGAGCTTTTGAAGTAAGACAATTAACCATAAATCCTTCAACTACTGGCGCAAATGTAAAAGTGGTATTTAATAGTTTTAATACAGAAAGTAGATATGATGGTTTGATGATTTATAACGGAAGAACGGTAAATCCGGCTAATTTAATAAGCTCAGGGTTGCCAGTTGGAATAGATCCAACAACAGCGCCTGCTGGTTCTTTTCATGGAACAACTTCACCTGGTACCATCACGTCAACAGATCCTACCGGGGCATTAACATTTGTTTTCAGATCTGATAATATTATTCAAAGTACAGGTTGGAATGCAACCATTTCTTGTATACTTCCATGTGATGCAACGCCAACGCCAGGCGCTACTTTAGCTACTTCAACTTTTGTATGTAATGGCTTCACAACTACTTTGTCATTGACCAATAATAATTTTGCTGGTGTTACATACCAATGGCAATCTTCAGTTGATAACAGTTCTTGGAGTGATATTTCCGGTGCTACTTCTTCAACTTTTACAGCAGCTCCTACTTCAAATACTTATTTTAGATGTGAAGTAATATGTTTGGCAGCTCCGACAATTCCAGCTTTCAGTACCTCTATCCAAATAGAAACTTCTGCTTGCGATGAGGTTTTGATGCCTTCTGATGGCTCAACTTTGCCTGTAAATACTTGTTCTGCATTATTTACTGATGGTGGAGGTACAAGAGCTGATTATATAAATAACTCTAACGGAACGGTAACTTTCAGACCAGCAACTGCTGGAACGAAAATCCGTGCAACCTTTACATCATTCAGCACTGAAAACAATTATGATGGGTTGATGATTTACAATGGAAATAGTAGTGGTTCACCATTACTTTCTTCAGGTTTACCTGCTGGTTTTAATGCTACTACAGCACCTGCTGGTTCTTATTACGGCACCCTCTCACCAGGCGTTGTAAGTTCAACAGCTGCGGATGGCTCTTTAACTTTCGTATTTAAATCAGATGGTACGCAAGTTTCGTCTGGTTGGGTGGCTACAATTTCTTGTTATGTAGATAATTCTTGTACGGGCACGCCAAATCCGGGAGCAACCTTAGCATCTAATACAACAGTATGCTATGGAGGTACAACCACACTTTCAACTGCCAATACCATAAATGCAACGAATATTTTGTATCAATGGCAAAGTTCTCCAAATGGACTTTCATGGACAGATATTACAGGAGCTACATCAACTACGTACGTGGTAAGCTCGTTAACGACATCTACTTATTATAGAGCAACGGTAAGATGTACATCTGTTGGAGGAGGAGTTACATCTTCATCACCTAATGTTCAAGTAGTTGTTGATCCAACTTGTATAAACATGCCAACAAGTGCTACATTAGCAACTTGTAACGCAAGTTTCTATGATAATGGGGGAGCATCTGCGAATTATACAGAAAATCAAAACAGAACATTTACTGTGACACCAACAACTGCAGGTTCTGTGAATGGTCCGTTTTCAAGGGTGGTTTTTTCTAGCTTTGCACTAGATCCATCAGATACATTAAAAGTATACGATGGTACGAATACTTCAGTTTTATTAGGCGCATATACAACAAACCCTGGTACAATAACTTCTTCTAATACAACAAATGGAGGTTTAACTTTTGTGTTCAAATCAAATTCAACTTTAAATGATGCAGGTTGGGCTGGAACAATAAGTTGCTATACACCTACATTGTGTAGTGGTGCACCACCATTAGGTGATGTACTTGCGAGTATTGATACCGTATGTGCAAATGGCTCTACCAACTTATCATTGTCAAATGCAGGTTCTTTACCTGGAGGCTTAACTTATCAATGGCAGAGCTCTAGTAATGGTACAACTTATAGTAATATACTTGGTGCTTCTAGTTTACCTACCTACTCTCAAACAAATATAACAGCTACAACTTGGTATCAATGTATTGCATCTTGTAGTGGAGTTCCAACTACATTTAATAATGTAAAAGTATTGGTTACCCCAAGACCAGTTATCACAGTTAGTTCAGCCACAAACATATGTGGATCGGGAGCTGTTGTATTAACTGCAAGTTCTTCGGTAGCAGGTGCTACAATCAGATGGTATTCAAATGCATCAGGTACAGCTTTAGTGTTTACCGGCGCCACATTTACAACACTAATTATTTCAACCAATACGACTTATTATGTAGAAGCTGTTTATGGTGATTGCGAAAGTGGCATATCGCCAATCGTTGCCATCGTAAATCCATTTCCTTCAAATATTGTTATCACTCCACAGGCAGATACCATTTGCGTATCACCAAACATCGACAGTTTAAGAACAACCGGTGGTTTATTTGCAGATGGTTCGCAAGCACCAATAACTTGGAGTCCAATTACGCATTTGTATACAGATGTTGATGCTACAATTCCTTACACGGGTACCAGTGCAACAAAAGTTTATATTAAATCTACTGCAGCAAATAACACTGTTATAAACTATATCGCAACTGCCGGAACGGGATGTAACAAAATAGATACCTCTGTAATTACATTTAGAGATTTTACACCTACCGTATCCATTGCCATTGAGCGTCCTATTGGCGCAATTTGTCCAAGCGATACCATTAAATTTAGAGCTACTCCTGTAAATGGTGGTAATGTTGGTCAACCCGCAAGTTTCAAATTTTTCGTGAATGATAGTGCAATTACTGCTAACTATAGTACAACTGATACCATACGATTCCCAGGAGCTTTAACTAGCTATAGATTAAACAATGGCGATATAGTAAAATGCGTAATGTTGGTTAATCCGTTTTATACAAATTGTGCTACTTCAAACCAGTTTGTAAGTAATGCTGTAACCATGTCCATTAATACAGTTGAGCGTGATAGCGTTTTATTAAGCACACCTTCTACAAGTATTTGTACAGGTACAAGTGTTACATTTACGGCAACACCTCAAGCAAATGGAGGTACAGCTCCTGAGTACGAATTTTTAGTGAACGGAACTGTTGTAAGATCAAGATCTGCGGTTGCAACATTTACAACAACCCCAACCAATGGCCAAGTGGTAACAGTAAAAATGTATTCTAACAAACCTTGTGTAACGCCAGTACCTGCGGTTAGTTTGCCTATAACCATGACCGTTACACCAATAACAGCGATAAGTGTTGTATTAAATAGCTCTGTAGGTACTACATCTTGTACAGGTGTAAACGTTGAATATTTAGCAGTACCTTCTAATAGAACACCAACATCAACATATCAATTTTTCGTTAATAATATTTCTGTTCAAGGGCCTAACACAGACAGTACTTATGCTTATATTCCTGCGAATAATGATCAAATAAAAGTGGTTTTCAATTCAAACTTTTCGTCTTGTTTAACAGGTAATCCGGCTACATCTAATATCATAACGATGACGGTTAGTAGCAGTACAGTTTCTTCAGTAACCCTTACACCTTCAACAGCAATTTGTAGTGGGGTATCTAAAACATTTACCGCAAATCCAACAGGTGGTGGTGTTGCGCCTTTGTATGAATTCTTGGTTGATGGAAGCAGCGTACAAGGCCCAAGTACAACAGCAACTTATTCTCGATCAGCAACAGCCAATTATAGCATAGAAGTAAGAATGACGCCTGATGGTTGTGGTTTGCCTAATCCAGCTACTGCTACTTTAGCACAAGTCGTAAATCCAACCCCTCAAGGAAGTTTATCAGCAAATACAATTTGTACCGGAGGTACTGGCCAACTTACATACACATCAACAACAGGAACAGGGCCATTTAGTTTAGTGATTAATGGTGTTACATATAATAGTATCGCAAGTGGAACTCCGTTTAATGCAAGTGTGAATCCAACATCAACAACCCTTTATACATTGACATCAGTGACTGATGCAAATGGTTGTAACCGTACAACAGGATTCACAACAGCAGCTGCAACTATTACAGTTAATACATCACCATCAGTATCAATAACGAATAATTCAAGTGGTGCAACAGTATTAACTTGTACACAAACTTCTATAAATTTAACGTCTACACCAAACGGAGCAGGATTCACCGTTTTGTGGAGTAATACATCAACTAATTCAACGCAATTTATTAATACTCCAGGTATTTACACAGCAACAGTTACCCAAACCAGCACAGGATGTTCGACAACTTCTGCAAATGTTGTTATCACACAAAATGCAAATGAACCAACAGGGGCAGGATTGTCAGGAACTTATTTTGTTCCATCTGGTGGAGCATCTTGTAGAAACTTTGCAACTATCAGAAATGCAGTTGACACTTTAAATAAATATGGAGTTTCTGGTAATGTTATTATTAATGTTAATGGAGGATATACAGAAACTTTAATACGCAGATTGGATTTAGGAAGTGCTACTTTAAGTGCTAACACTGCTTTGGGAAGAACAATTACTTTCGTTAAAAATGGAGTTGGTGCAAATCCGAAAATCACTGCTCATACAGGTGTATACACCAATCCTGGATCAACTACAATTGATGGTATGTGGAGTTTAAGTGGTGTGGATAATGTAATTATTGATGGAATAGATTTACTTGATGGGAATACACTTAGTCCAACAACGATGATGGAATATGGTTATGGATTGTTTAAAGGTTATTCAACAAAATCAGCCACAGGTCCAAATGCAACTACAACAATAAATGTAACCGACACCGTTGGATTAAGGGTAGGATCAACTGTTTGGGTAATATCAGGAACAGGTTCATTTACATTGGGGACTACAATTTTAGCTTTTCCAAGTACAACAAGTTTTACAGTATCTGCAGCACCATCAACATTGGCATCAAATACAGTGATTGGATATAGTGTGCCAAACGATGGTGCACAAAACAATACCATAAAAAATTGTGTGGTTACATTAAATAAAGCGAACAATGTAGGTGGTGCAATTCCTGTATTAACCGGATCTGTCGGAATCGCATCATATAATTCAACATCTACAGTTGCAAATACGGCATTAATACCAACTGCAAAAGAAGGCGGAAACTCAAGAAACAAATTTCATACCAATACCATTTCAAACTGTAGCATAGGTATTGGATTGAGTGGATATACAGGTATAAATGCAGGACGTGATACGTTGAATGATGTAGGCGGTGCTTCCTTAGCTACTGGAAATACCATTACTAATTTTGGAGGTTCATTGTACGTAAATGAGGTAAATGGAATTCGTTTAAGGGGACAGTTTGATGTGAATGCATCTTACAATACCATCAATAACAATAATGGTGCTACAGCTAATCCATCAGGTGGTGTTGTGAGAGGCATTTATGGAGAATCTGGAGTTAGTGCCGATACAACAATTATTACATACAACAACATATCTATCAATAATGGAAGTGCTCAACAATCATTTGGAATAGATAATACAATTGGTAATGGAATTTCAAATGGCAATGGAGTAAATATAAGTTACAACACCGTTACAGGTACTAATAATTCTCAAACACTCGGTAATTTATATGCCATTAATAATACTGCATCTGTTGCGAACTTAAACATAAGTAACAATAAAATTCAAGATTTCTCAATGAATGGTGCTGGAGAGTGGCGTGGTATTTATAATGGTGGTGCTTGTAATAATGTAATCATGAACTTTGATACCATACAGAACAATAATTTGAATAATATCGGCAACACTATAACAACTCAATTTATTTATTCTGCGGCTTTGACTGTCACATCTTTGAACGCTACATTTAATAATAATCAAATTCTTAATAATACAAAAGGTTGTGGAAATAATTCTTTGGTATATGGAATAAATTTCCAAGGAGCTTCATTGTGTAATGCAACAATGAATAATAATACAATCTCAAATAATACTTTAAACAATACAGGTACGGGAACAATAGATTATTCAGGATTTAATTTAGGTGGTGCATCAAGATATACGCTAGATAATAATACGGTATCCAATTTTGGTATTAATGTAAATGCCGCTTCTGCAGTTATTTTAAAAGTAAATGGTATTAGATCTGAAGCTTCTTCTATATTGGATTCATTTGTGAACAACACCTTAACTCAATTGTATATCAAGGGATCTTCAACCTCAACAGGCCTAAATGAAATTAGAGGAATTAGTACAAATTCTGGTGCAGGGTCTAGATTTTATTTCAACAATAATATTAATACATTATACGCTAAAGCAGATTACACTGCTGTTATTACAGGAATTAGAAATCAAGCTGGCTTAACTGTAAATATTTTAAAGAATAAAATTTATGGTTTATATCCAGGCCAAAGTGCAACAACCGGATCAACTGCAAAGGGTATAAATATTGTGAGTTTATCTGCTTCTTCAACAGCTAATATTTATAATAATTTCATTTCAATAGATTTAAGTACAGGTGCTCCTGCTGGGGCTTCAGGTACAGCTTTAAATAATTTAGATGGCATTAGAGGAATTGAATTGGCATCGACGATAATTAATGCTTCAAATATTAACGTGCATAACAACAGCATTCGTTTGGCTGGAAGTGGTACAACCAATTTTGGTTCAACGGGTATTTATCAAGCAAATAATGTATCATCCACAATTGGATTACTAAATTTAAAAGGTAATATCATTAGCAACGAATGTACCAAACAAGGAACAGGATTAATAGCAGCGTTTAGAAGGAATTCATTGGCATTAAATAATTATTCAACCGCTTCAAATTACAATTCTTTTTATGCAGGTGCAGACACCACAGTTGGTAAATTATTTTTAGTAGATGGAACTACAAATTTCAATGGGAATATCGCTGGCTTACGTACACGCCTAGGTGCAGAATCGGGTTCAATTTCAGTGTTGCCAACATTTGTGGCTCCTGCAACTGGTGATTTACATATTACGCCTTGTGCGGGTAGTAATAGTAGTTTTGAAAATGCAGTAATTGGCACAGCTTTGTTTGCAACCGATTATGATGGAGATACTAGATTAGATCCATCCGACATTGGTGCTGATGAAATATCGAGTGGTGCGGGTAAAGTAAATGCAGATGCTAGTGTTTGTAGCGGAAGCAATGGAGCTACATTGACTTTAACTGGACAAGTTGGCGTTACGAGTATTACCAGATGGGAACAATCTATTGATGGAGGAACTAACTGGACGACTATTGCAAATACAACTACAACTTACACGTATTCAAACTTAACTACAACCACTTTATTTAGAGCTATCGTAAATACAGCTTCATGCTCTAATGTAAGTTCTGGCGCGGCTACAATTACGGTTAACTCAGCTCCTTCAATAACTGCTCAGCCAAATACTGTTGCTCAAAGTACTTGTTTGAATATTGCTTTTGCAACGCCAACCGTTTCGATAATTACATCAGCGGCTGGTCCTACATACCAATGGTTTAGCAATACAACAAACAGCAACGTTGGAGGAACATCAATTTCAAGTGCAAATACAGCATCTTACACATTACCAAACAATGTGGCTGGTATGGTTTATTATTATTGTACAGTTACTAGCGGTGTATGTCCAAGTACAAGTAATGTATCAGCAGGAATGACGGTAAATGCATTGCCAACAATAACATTAACTGATAATATAGCTGATTCAGTTTGTTTTAGTAGCATATCTCAAAATTCTGTTTTAGAATTTACAGGTACAACAAATGGTGCAAATCAATATAGCATTACTTGGAATGGTACTCCTACAAATACGTTTGCTGCTGTAACAAATGGAACTTTGGCAACATCACCAATCACAATAGTAGTGCCAGCAAGTGCTACTGCAAACACAACATTCACTGGAAATATTTCTGTAATAAATTCAGCAACGGGTTGTGTTAGTGTTGCTACAACACCATTTACTTTAAAAGTAAAATCATTGGTAAATATTGGAAATCCTATAACCACACCACAAACTACCTGTTTGGGTTCTACGTTTACGATTCCAACTTTAACGGTTTCTTCAACATCTCCAACACCAACATACCAATGGTATAGCAATACGGTAAATTCAAATATAGGAGGTGCAATTTTAGGGTCGACAAATGGGGCACAAACAGCCACCTATTCACCTCAATCAAATGTGGTGAGTACATTGTATTATTACAGCACAATTACAAGTAATGGATGTATTGCAACAACAAATCCTTCAGGCTTATGGTCTGTAACAACTGGCCCTACTTCAGGAGCATTAAGTGGAACTTATTACATACCAACAACAGCTTTAAATGATTGCAAAGTATTCTTAACAATAGCAGCAGCCGTAAACTACTTAAATGTAAATGGTATTTCAGCTTCTGTAATATTTAAAGTAGCTCCAGGATATACAGAAACTTTGAGCAGTACATTGGCATTAGGAAGTACAACTTTAAACAATACAACCTCTACAAAAACCATCCGTTTTGAAAAGAATGGAGCAGGTACAAATCCTTTGATTACGGGTTATACAGGTGGAACTACAACATCATCATCAACAATACCAGATGGTATATGGAGTTTGCGTGGCGTGGATTACGTTACCATCGATGGTATTGACATTAGAGAAAATGCAAGTAACACAACTGCTGCTTCGCAAATGGAGTATGGATATGGTTTATTTAAATTAGGTGTGGCAGATGGTGCTCAAAATGATACGATTAAGAATTGTACCATCACGTTAAATAAAAACAACACTACTCCATCAACCAATTTCTTTAATGGTGCTACAGGTATTGCCATGACAAACGCTACAGCTGATGCTGCAAATACTTTATTAACACCAAATAACGTTACAGGATCTAACTCCAATAATACATTTATATCAAACACAATCAGCAATGTAAACGTAGGAATTGGAATAATTGGTTTCGCGGCAAATGATCAAGTATCTTTTGCAGATGTAAACAATTTAGTAGGAGATACCATCACTTCAACAAAGGGGAATTCAATTACCAATTTGGGTGGAGGAACTACAGCAAACAATACAGAAGTTTCAGCAGGTGTTTTATTGAAAAATCAATTGAATGCTTTAGTGGGTTACAACACCATTACAGGAGCTGGTCATAATGAAGATCAATATGGTGTTAAATCAGATAATTCGGTTGGTACGGGAAGTATTGTAATCAAACTAAACAACATCAGTATTACAGGAGCTGGAGATAGAAAATATGCTGGTATTGAAAATAATACTGGAGGTGGAGCATCTTCTATAATCAACATTACAAACAATACGTTGAATGTAAAAATTCCAAATGGGGTAACAACTACAGTTGCTGCATCAGTAACAGGAATTAAAAATGGCTCAACACTTACTCCAGGTACAATCAACATTAGTAACAATAGCTTTACGAATAGTACAATAGCTGGAGTTGGGAAATGGGCAGGGATTTACAATACTACCAACACAACGGCTGTTACTGGTGTTATTAACATGAACAATAACACCATAACTGGAAATACAATTTTAGCAACGGGTACATTTAATGGGTTACAATCTGATGCAAATACTTATGGTACTCAAACGATAAGTACCAACACAATTACCAATAATTCAAAAACCATTTCTGGTGTTACTGAATTGAGTTGGTTGAGTCAGAAACCATCAAGTGTAACAAATTGCGGAACGTTAAATATTCAAAATAACTCCATACAAAATAATGATGTTCTAGTTGCAAGTGGAAATGGAAGTAATGTGAATGTTTATGGAGTTTATTCTTTTGGTATAAAAACTGGATCTTTATTTAGTTTCAGTGCCAATAAAATTCGCAAACTGAGTTTGAAGGATATTAATTCTGATAAAACAGGTAAATTATGGGGCTTATTTACAAATTCTAACGTTGCAGCCAACATAACAGAAACGGTAGTTGACAATAAAATAAGCAATTTGTATATTTCTGCTGCGGCTGGAAGTTCTGCCACACACACAATAATAGGGTTACAGCTTGGTAGTACATTACCTACAACAACTGCTAGAAATATAATCCAAAACAGAATCGATAGTTTTTATGTTAGAAACAACGGAGATGCTACACCTTTATATGCATCAACAGTAACGGGTATTTACATTCCAACAGGAACTGGTAATCACGCGATTTATACAAATAAGATAGCCCATTTAGTTCCTTTTGGTTCTAATGGTATTGCACGTGGATTCTGGCTTGGAATAACTCCATCAAGTAGCTTACCAGTAAACATGTACAACAATATGATTGAATTGGATTTGACTCAAGCATTTGATGGAGCTTCTGCTACATCATTAAATAATACCGATGCCATAAGAGGTATTGATATAACTGGAGGTGTGGCAGGAACTCCTTATAATTTCACATTCAACACCATTAGAATTGGTGGTTCTGGTGGTGCTAACTTTGGTACCAGTGTTGTAGATATGAATGTAAATAATCCAACGTATACGTTTAAAAATAACGTGTTTGTAAATAAATCTACTCCAGGTGCATCAGGAAATGTAGCGGTGTTAAGGGCTGTAGCTAGTCAATTAACAGTCGGCACTAAATATAGCACTTCATCAAGTAATAACGCATATTACGCTGGAGTTGCATCATCATCTAATTATTTGTTTACTGATGGAACCAATAATTTACAAACATTGGCTTTATTACAATCAAGTTCTAGGGAATTACTTTCTGTAGAAAATGCAGATCCTATATTTATTCGTTCTTCAGATAACCAGGATAGTTTGCACATGAATACAAGTTCAAATTGTGCTTTCAATGGTACTGGTGCTGTTGGTACTGGTTATACAACCGATATTGATGGAACTACAAGATTATCGCCTCCAGATATGGGCGCTGATGAGTATAATACAACAGGTGGTGGAGTAGGTGAGTGGGCTGGTGTAAATACCAATTGGAATGATGCAGCAAACTGGTGTGGAGCTGTGCCAACTGCTAATACTGATGTTACCATACCAAATGGTAGATCAAGTTATCCAATTATTACTTCAGCAAATCCTGCAGCTAATACAAAAAATTTAACCATTGGAAATACTACTGCATCGGTAACGATATCAAGCGGTGGTAAGTTGAATATTTATGGCAATATCAGCAGTCCAAGTATAGGTAAATTGATTGCTACATTGGGTACAGTTGAAATGGCTGGTTCTACAGCTCAAACCATTCCAGCTAATTTATTTGCCAACAACAATTTGAGAAATCTAGTGATAAATAATTCGAGTGTATCTCTTGGAGGTCAATTGAATTTATTGAATAAGTTATCATTCGTTGGTGGTAGTAAAACGTTTGCAACAGGTAATTTCTTAACCTTAAAATCAAACGATTCTTTAACGGCAAGTGTGGCGGATATCACTAATGGTGGTGTAAATACAGGAAATACAATTACCAATAGTGTAACCGTAGAAAGATATATTGATAATATCAAAAGTGGTACCCGTTCATTAAAAGCATGGCGTTTATTGTCGATGCCAACAACGCATAATTTGCAAACAATCAAACAAGCATGGCAAGAAAATGGGGATCCATCTGGCGTGTTTAACCCAAATCCTGGATTTGGTGCACAAATCATTTCAAGATTTGGAGTAGATAATGCTGGAGCTCAAGCTTTAGGATTCGATTCTTACAATGCCAATGGCGGAACGTTGAAAACATTCAATATTGCTACGCAAGCTTGGGATGAGGTGCCTAATACAATTTCTAATTTTGATGCGCAGAAACCTTATATCGTATTCGTGAGAGGTAGTAGAGCGAAAACATTGTTTAGTGATACGCCAGATACAACGGTGTTGAGGGAGCGTGGCGCATTGAATTTGGGTGATTTTGTGGTGACGCCAAGTTTACCAACTACATCAAATAAATTTGCTTCAATTGTTAATCCTTATGCAAGTGCTATAAGACTTCCAGCTACACGCATCGGGTTTACTGATTTCTATTATTTATACGACCCACGCTTAGGAGCAAGTGGTGGTTGGGTAACAATAAGTGGAGATGGCACAAGTGCTAATTTTACTGGAGGAAGTTATGGAAACAACAACTACAACATTCAATCTGGTCAAGGGTTCTTTATGCTAACCAATGCTGCAGGAGCTTCAATGACCATCAAAGAAACGGATAAAGTGGATGGAAGTGCTTCTGTTCAAAGAGAAAACAGAAATCAACAGAAATTCTACACCAGATTGTATAAAGTACAAAATGGTACAGCAGACTTGTATGATGGGGTGTTAAATAGATTTGATGAAGGCTACAGCAATGATGTAGATGATAACGATGCAACGAAATTCACAAACACAACTGAGAATTTTGCAATAGTTAAAAACAACAAATTGATATCAATCGAATCAAGAAAAGCATTGACAGAAAACGATACCATTTTCTACAAAATGAATCAAATGCGTGTAGCCAATTATCGCTTCGAATTCATTCCTGAAAACATCGAAACATTTAATCTACAAGCTTACTTAGAAGATAAATACACCAGTACGTTAACACCAGTAAGCATGTCGGAAAGGACTACATTTGATTTTGCAGTGAGTACTAACGTTGGTGCATATGCGTCTGATCGTTTCAGAATCATATTCAAACAACTTCGTCCATTGCCTGTAACTTTTGTAGATGTAAAAGCCATCAAACAAAAAGAGCAAATCAATGTTACTTGGAAAGTAGAAAACGAAATCAACATTCGTGAATATGCGGTAGAGAAATCTGCTAATGGTGTAAACTTTGCAAAAGTTGGAACCGTGATGGCAACAGGATTGAACGAATATGCACACATTGATGAATCTCCTTTTGTTGGTAATAATTTCTACCGTATTCGCAGCGTTGGTGTAGCAGGAGAGATCAGTTACAGTAAAATTGTAAAAGTTGCTTTCGAAGCAGAACCAATGATTTCAATTTATCCAAACCCAATAAAATCGGATAGAAAAGCAACCATAAGTTTTAAAAACGTAACTGCTGGTCGTTATACTTTAAAACTAACCAACAATTTGGGTCAAGTATTGATGCGTAAAGCGATACAGCATGATGGTATTACAACACAATATGATTTTACATTAAGCAAATCGATATTAAACGGCAGCTATACTTTAGAAATAATTGGGCAAGACAATAAAAAAACTAGCTTGAAGATTTTGTTTTAAATTAATAACACTTAAATTTGTGCACAAGTAATGAAAAATATGAAAATTAAATTAAGAACAGCATTTGTTGGAGTTGCTTTACTTGTGTTAACTATTGGTTTTAATTTCAATTCAATAGCTCAAGATCCGCCACCACCAGATGGCTGCATAGATCCATTAGATCCTGCTTGTCCTATAGACGGAGGTTTAGTTTTTCTAATAGCAGCAGGTGTTGGAATTGCTGCAAAAAATGCCAGAAGAAAAAATTAAGTAATTTCTAAAATAAGATTTAAATAAAAGACATGGAGAAATTCATGTCTTTTTTTATGAATTTAAAATCAAAAAATAATTGATCGTTTTTTATAAAACATTAAAAACATTTGTTTCAATACCTATAAACCGTTGAAACGGTTATGAAACAAACGATTTCCATAACCCACGTTTTAAACCGTGGGTTATGGAAATTTAATGGTTTAAACCCTTTATTTATTCATTTCAATTAACATAATCAAATGATTTAAAATTGGCAAAGTAGTTTTTTTTATTGAAATTTGTTTGTAATTGGCTGCTAATTTTAAGTACCCATAAATATTATGACACAACCCCTTTTTTGTTTAAATTTCTTTTTTAAAAACAAACAGATTTTACTAATAATGTTTGTATGCTTTTTGATTGCGTTTACTCAATCTTGCACAGCACCAAAGAATACAACTTATTTTAATAAATTGGTAAGAGATACAATCATACAAACCAATTTAATTAAATTCCCTGAAGTAATTATACAAAAAAAAGATTTACTAGGAATTTCTGTGAGTAGTTTAAATACTGAACTTGATGAGAAGTTCAATAAAATAGGCATGATAAAATCTGATTTTCAATTTGGAGATGGATTTTTAGTAAATGAAAATGGCAGCATAAACATACATTTTTTAGGATTCGTTCAAGTAGAGGGATTAACCAGAAATCAGCTAAGAGAAAAACTTGAAAAAGAATTAACCCCGTTTCTTAAAGAGCCGATTGTAACCATACAATTTTTAAATAAAAAAGTAACAGTAATGGGGGAAGTAAAAGTACCTCAAGTGGTGTTTTTAACAGAAGAATACACGCCTTTAATTGATGTATTGGTAAAATGCGGTGATTTGGGAAAAGATGCATTTGTTAATGACATTATGGTAATTAGAGATTCATCTAATTTCAAACAAATAAAACATTTGAATCTTGAAGATCATAGTATAATTAGTTCTTCATGGTATTATGTAAAACCCAATGATGTGGTGTATGTTAAATCAGATATCAGTAAAACCTATAAAGAAGAAAGAATGCGATCTCTACAAATTTTGGTTTCTTTAGGTGTTTCTGTATTTTCATTAATTATTATCATTTTAAATTCCCTAATAAAATAATTTCAGTAAAGCGGCATGAGCGAAGAATTTGAAAAAATACAGAAGAATAATGATGGGATTTTAACGCAAATTGTTTTTCGTTATTTACCTTTTTGGCCAGTTTTTGTTTTAATAGCTGCCGCAACTTTACTTATATCAATAGTGTCGCTTCGCTCTCAAACAAAAATCTATGTAGCCTCCTCTAAAGTTTTATTAAAAGATCCTCAAAAAGGTGGAGGTGATTCTAAAGTTTTAGAAGCTTTAAATATTTTCAGCGAAAAGAAAATTGTTGAAAATGAATTGGTGGTTCTTAAATCTTCTTCCCTAATGGAAGAGGTGGTAAGAGAAATAGATTTATATACATCAGTTTATAACGAAGGAAGGGTTCAAGTTGAAACTCTTTATGGAGATAATGCACCGCTATATTTCATTGCACAAAATAAAGATAGTATTGAATCTTCTGGGAAGTATTTTTTTCAAATAAATTGGAAAAAAAGTACCATAAACATTGATGGTAGAAATGTCTCTTTTAATGAGGATATTAAAATTGGAAAAACTCAATATAAAATTGTACCAAACTTAAATTACAATAAAGACCTTTCTGGAAAAAATTATTTTGTTGTTTTTAATTCTATAAAATCTACGGCTTCAGGAATTATCGGTTCTATAAAAGCTGCTCCAATTAGCTATGCTTCTACGGTTATTGATGTTAAAATGGAAACACCAATTCCTCAAAAAGGGATTGATATTTTAAACAAGCTTTTTGAAGTGTACAATAAAGCAGGGATTGATGATAAAAATCTAATTGCAACTAAGACTTTAAATTTTATTGAGGATCGATTAAACACAGTAATTAATCAGCTGGATAGCGTTGAGAAAAATATAGAACAATTTAAAACAAAAGAAGGCGGATTAGAATTGGGCACTCAAGCAACCACTTTTTTTGAAACAGTAAAAGAATTAGATAAGGCAAATAGCACATTGGATTTGCAATTGCAACTTTTAAAAGAAGTATCTAACTATATTAGTAGCAAAGGGAAAAAAACAGGAACCGTTCCATCGCTTATTTTACTAAATGACGAAACACTGAGGGGATTATTGAATCAATTATATTCTGCCGAATTTGAATTGGATCAAGCAAATGCAACATCAGGAAAACAAAGTAATGTTGTATTATTAGCAGTAGAAAAAATAGAAAAATTAAAAGGAAGCATTAGAGAAAGTATTGGAAATTTACAAAGCAACTTACTTACACAAAAGCGGATTAATGAACAGAATATTGCAATGAACAAGCAATTGTACACTTCTGTTCCTCAAAAGGAACGAACACTTTTGGAAATTAGCCGACAACAAGCCATTAAAAATAATATTTACACATACCTACTTCAAAAACGAGAAGAAACCGCTTTATCTTCAGCCTCAACAAGTGCTGATTTGAGGGTTTTAGAAAGAGGTTCTTTTAGTGGACCAATAAGCCCAATCGCAAGTACATATTATTGGGCTGGTTTTTTAATTGGGTTGATTATTTTTATTCTGTATGTTCAACTCTACGAACAATTGAACAATCGGATTATGTTTCGAGCTGAAATTGAAAAGAGAACAAACGTGCCCGTAATTGGAGAAATCGTACAATCAAAAAATAGAGAGACCATTGCCATTACTGAAGGAGTTAGGACTGTTATTGCAGAGCAGTTTAGGGCTCTAAGAACCAATCTTAACTTCATGGGTTATAATGAAAAAAACAATGTGTTGTTGGTTACTTCAAGTATTTCTGGAGAAGGGAAGAGTTTTGTTTCTTTGAACTTAGCCATTAGTTTAACATTAACCGGAAAAAAAGTGGCATTGCTAGAAATGGATTTAAGAAAACCCAAATTGAGCAAATTACTCGGAATGAAAAGGGATATTGGAATCTCTAGTCACCTAGTTAATAAATCAACTATTGAAGAAATTATAAAACCAACACAGTTTAATAATTTATTTTTATTAGGAGCAGGCCCCATTCCCCCCAATCCTACAGAGTTAATTAGTAAGCCGGAATTCAAACAAATGATTGATACCCTCAAAGAAAAGTTTGATTATGTAATCATTGATACAGCACCAGTAGGGCCAGTTACAGATGCCCAACTTTTGTCAGATTATGCAAACCTTACTTTGTTTATTATACGTCACAAACATACACCCGCTGTTTTTGTAAAAATGATTGAAGGATTTAATGCGGAGAAGAAATTCAATAACATGTGTATTGCCTTTAATGGTATTAAACCAAGAGGTGTATCATTATTTAATTACGGTTTTGGAGGTTATGGTAACGGATATGGTTATGGGTATGGTTACGGGTATGGTTACGGGTATGGTTATGCGTATGGTAAAGCTGATACAAGCTATTATTTAAATGACGATAATACACCTGGGTTTAAAAATATAAATGATATCAGCAAATTTCTCTTGAATTTATTCAAAAGAAAATAGTATTTCCTAACAATAAATAAATCGTCTTTGGTTACAGTTTATACTGTAACTGAGGACTAGCGAAGCTTTGTCTTATATACAAGAAAATATCAATTGGTACGTTGTGTACACGCGCCCAAGATGGGAAAAAAAAATAGCCACTTTACTAGATAATCGTGGCATTGAAAATTATTTACCCTTGAACAAAGTGGTTAAACAATGGAGTGATAGAAAAAAAATAGTTCAAGAGCCTTTATTTAAAGGATATTTATTTATTAAAATTGCAGAGAAAGAAAAATGGGACGTAAAGTTAGTTGATGGTATTTTGAATTATGTACATTGGTTAGGTAAACCTGCAGTTGTTAAGGAATCCGATATTAAAAATATCAAAAAATTTTTACAAGAGTTTGACAATGTCCAGGTGGTTGACAAATCACTCCAAAAAGGAGATGAAGTTATTGTTCAACAAGGAATAATGATGAATTACAAGGGAATAGTGTTAGAAGTGTTGCATAATAAAGCCATAGTAAATATTGACAGTATGGGCATTAAATTAAATGCAACATTTGATATAAATAAATTAGAAACGGTTTAAATTTGTTTGGGTATCACTTCTCATTTTTGATTTTTCACTTTTCACTTATTAATTAAATGAATCTATCAGATAAAATATATGTAGCAGGTCACAACGGCTTAGTAGGGAATTCAATTTTTAAATTCCTTCAAAATGAAGGATTTATAAATATTATTACAAAAAGTTCCAAAGAACTAGACCTAAGAAATAAAGCTTTAGTGGATGAATTTTTTAGAATTGAAAAACCCCAGTTTGTATTTTTAGCTGCTGCAAAAGTTGGTGGAATTCATGCAAATAATACTTTCCCTGCAGATTTTTACTACGACAATATTTGCATTCAAAATAATGTAATTCATGCAGCCTATGTCAATAAAGTTGAAAAACTATTATTTTTAGGAAGCAGTTGTATTTATCCCAAAAATTCACCACAACCCATTTGTGAATCCTATTTATTAAATGGATATTTAGAACCTACAAATGAAGCTTATGCCATTGCAAAATTAGCAGGAATAAAAATGTGTCAAGCTTATCGTCAGCAATATGGATGCAATTTCATCAGTGTTATGCCCCCTAATTTATATGGGCCTGGAGATAATTATGATTTAGATAACGCTCATGTTTTACCCGCTTTATTGAGAAAGTTTCATGAGGCAAAAATAAATAATTCAGAAACCGTTACCGTTTGGGGATCGGGCACGCCCAAAAGAGAATTTTTATTTGTAGAAGATATGGCATTGGCTTGTTATTTTTTAATGGAAAATTATAATTCGAATGCCATCATAAATGTTGGTACAGGCATAGATCATACCATTTTACAACTGGCAGAAATTGCAAAAAAAGTTACCGGGTTTACTGGTCAAATTATTTTAGATGCCAATAAGCCAGATGGTACTCCACGCAAACTACTTATGGTAGATAAAATAAATGCTTTAGGTTGGTTTGCTAAAATGGATTTGGAAACGGGATTATCCAAAACGTATGAAGATTTTAAAACGAATTACGAATATTATATTTCAAAGAAACAATTTTCATCTCAAGGCGCATAAATGTGTAGAATAGCCGGTATCGTTAATTTCAATTGGAGTTCTGAAAAGAATCAGCAAACAGTTGAAAATATGTGCAACTTTCTAAAGCATGGTGGCCCAGATGATGGTGGCATTTTCACCTCAGAAAGTGGTAATTTGGTTTTAGGCAACAGAAGATTGGCTTTAGTTGATTTATCTCAAGCAGGTCATCAACCCATGCATTATCAAAATCAGTTTACCATTACGTATAATGGAGAATTGTATAATTATCTTGAATTAAAAAATCAACTGATTCAATTAGGACATCAGTTTTCAAATCATACCGATACAGAAGTTATACTTGCTGCATTTGCAGAATGGAATGTGCATGCTTTTGAAAAATTTAATGGCATGTATGCATTTGCGTTATATGACCAATCAAACGAGATGCTTTATGTGGTACGTGATGTGGTAGGTATAAAACCACTATATTATTCAGTTGATGATAATCAACTCGTTTTTGCTTCTGAAGTAAATGCGTTTAATGCGGTAGATTTTAATTGGACGAAAAACGAACATTGGCCTGTTTTTTTAATGGCTTATGGACATATCCCAGAACCATACACCACATTTAAAGAAGTTTCCACATTACATAAAGGGAGTTTTATAAAGTATGATTTAAAGCATAGAAAACATTCGATACAATCTTATTCCTTTTATAGTTTTAGTCAAGATTTAAATGTTGGTGATAATTTAAAAAGCACAATAAGAAATCAAATAGAAAATGGAGTAAAATCTCAACTTGTAGCAGATGCTCCAGTTGGTGTTTTTTTAAGTGGCGGAATTGATTCAAGCATCTTGGCATTAATTGCGGATCAACATAAAAAAGAAGGCATTCAATCATTATCCATCTACTTTAACGAAAACGAATATTCTGAAAAGAAATATCAGGATATTGTGATGTCGAAATTGAAAGGCGAAAAGCATCAGTTTTTATTATCAAAAAATGATTTTGAAAATCATCTTCCTCAAGTTTTACAATCTATGGATTTGCCAAGTTGTGATGGCATAAATACTTGGTTTATTAGCAAACATGCCAAAGCACTTGGATTGAAAGCCGTTTTATCTGGCATTGGTGCGGATGAATTATTTGGCGGTTATCCTTCTTTTCAGCGAATGAGTTTGGCGCGTAAATTATCTTTGACACCCAATTTTCTGCTAAATATTTTTAAGAAAAATACCAAAAAGCCATTTAATAGAATTTCTTATTTAGGAATGGATGGGATAAAAGGAATGTATCTTTTTATGCGCGGGCATTACAACGTTCATGAAATTGCCAACTATTTAGAAGCTGAAGAACGTGAAATTTGGAACATCATTAATGATAATCCAATGATGGGAGATATAAAACAAATGCCCACTCAAAATCAAGCGAGTTGGATGGAGTTTAACATGTACATGCAAAACCAGCTTTTGAAAGATGCTGACGTGATGAGTATGGCACATGGCGTTGAAATCAGGGTGCCGTTTTTAGATCAAGCGCTTGTAAAAACAATGTTTAGTATAAACGCAAATGATAAGTTTTCAGGTAAGTTGCCCAAGCAATTGCTAATAGATTCATGTAAAGATATTTTGCCAGAACAAGTTTGGAATCGACCAAAAATGGGATTCAGTTTTCCTTTCTCAACTTGGATGAAAAACAATAGTTATTTAGAGGACTTGATGCAATACAGCAATAAAAATACAAAGGCGTATTATAACGATTTCAAACAAGGAACTTTACATTGGTCTCAAATGATGTCGTTGATGATTATGAAAACGAGGAATGAAGCATAAAAAAATTTTATTTTTAAGTTTAAGGATATTTTCTGCAACAGGTGGCATTGAAAAAGTTTGCAGGATTTTGGGAAAAGCATTATTTGAAACTACATTTAGTGGGAATTGTAGTTTGGAGATTTATTCATCTCATGATACAACGAATCAATCAAGTCATAATGTGTATTTTCCTTCAGATTATTTTTCGGGTTTTGGAAATAACAGATTCAAGTTTTTAAATGCAGCCTTTTTAAATGGAATAAAATCGGAAGTCGTGATATTGAGTCATATCAATCTATTGCCGATTGGTTGGTTGATTAAACGATTTTCTCCAAAAACAAAATTGGTTATGTTAGCACATGGAATTGAAGTGTGGTCATTACCGTTAGGGATAAAAAAAAAGATGCTCAATGCTTGCGATGAGATTTTATGTGTAAGTCAATTTACAAAAGATGAAATGATCAAATTGCATGGAGTTGTGGCAAAAAAATATTCGGTATTAAATAATTGTTTAGATCCATTTTTGCCAGTTTTAGCAAAACAAAATGACTCAATAGATTTAAGAAGCAAATACGGTTTTTCTCCATTTGGTAAGATACTTTTTACATTAACGCGAATGGATGCTACGGAACGGTATAAGGGTTACGATAGGGTATTACAAGCCATGGCATTATTAATAAATGAAATGCCGGATTTGAAATACATCATTGGTGGTAGTTATGATAAAATAGAAAAAAACAAAATTGATGAATTGATTGCAGAATTGGGTTTAAAAGATAATGTAGTGATTACTGGGTTTATTCCTGATGAAGATTTGAATGATTATTTTTTGATGTCGGATTTATATGTAATGCCCAGTTACAATGAAGGGTTTGGGATTGTATTTATAGAAGCCATGTATTACGGACTTCCTGTAATTGCTGGGAATAAAGATGGTTCAGTGGATGCATTGCTAAATGGAAAACTTGGAACCCTTATAGATCCAATGGATATAGAATCTTTGAAAAATGCAATCAAAGACAATTTTGGAATTTCAAAAAATAAAAAAGTAGACAATGAGGTTTTGATGGGAAATTTTGGATACGATGTATACAAGGAAAAGCTAAGTGTAATTTTAAATTAACAAATGAAGAATACAAAATCTAATAATGAAGATTGGGATTTGGTTCTAGAATCAGGCAGAGCCGATAAACATTATTGGAAAGACTTATGGCGTTATAGAGAGTTATTTTATATTCTCAGTTGGAGAGATATTAAAGTAAGATATAAACAAACCGTATTGGGTGCAGCATGGAGCATTATTAGGCCCTTACTTACAACAATTATATTTACAATAGTATTTAGTAAAATAGCCAAACTAGATAATCCAGGAAATGCACCATATGCATTAATGGTGTTTGCGGGGATGTTGCCTTGGCAGTTTTTTAGTAATGCATTAAGTGAGTCAAGTAATAGCTTAATTGGCAATGCAAACCTTATCACTAAAGTATATTTCCCTAGACTCATTATTCCTGCAAGCTCAGTAATAACAAGCTTGGTCGATTTTGCCATTTCATTTTTGATATTAATTGTCATGATGTTTTGGTATCAATACATACCATCTTGGCATATTGTTTTTTTACCCATATTTATATTGCTTGCGTTTATGTGTGCTTTTGGCGTGGGATTATACCTCACTGCTGTAAATGTTAAGTATCGCGATTTTCGCTATATCATTCCTTTCATCATTCAATTCGGATTATATATTACACCAGTTGGTTTTAGCAGTTCGGTCATTGGAGAAAAGTGGAAATTTTTATATGCTTTAAATCCAATGGTAGGTATAATAGATGGTTTTAGATGGTGTATTTTAGGAGATCCAATGAAATGGAGTTCATTTATTTTTTCGTTTAGTGTGATAATTATTTTCTTAATGATAGGGATAACTTATTTTAGAAAAATGGAAAAGTCATTTGCAGATAACATTTAATTTTTTAGTGCATTGTCAAAAATTATAGAAGTTCGTGGGCTTTCAAAATCTTACATCATCAATCATGAAGGCAAAGAAAGTTATACCGCATTAAGAGATGTAATTGCTCAGAAAGCAAAAAAAATATTTTCTTTTCCCAATTGGAAATCAACAAATAAAACACAAGAAGAATTTTGGGCATTAAAAGATATTGATTTTGATATTGAACAAGGAGATAGGGTAGGGATTATTGGTAGGAATGGGGCAGGGAAAAGTACTCTATTGAAAATTTTATCAAGGATTACAGAGCCAACAAATGGTTCCATTAAAATAAAAGGCCGAATAGCTTCATTGCTGGAAGTTGGAACTGGATTTCATCCTGAACTTTCTGGCAGAGAAAATATTTATTTAAATGGCGCGATATTGGGAATGAGCAGAACCGAAATAAAAAAGCATTTTGATGCTATTGTTGATTTTGCTGAAGTAGAAAGATTTTTAGATACACCCGTAAAAAGATATAGCAGTGGAATGTATGTGCGTTTAGCCTTTGCCGTTGCTGCTCACCTTGAACCGGAGATTTTAATTGTAGATGAAGTGTTGGCTGTTGGTGATGCACAGTTTCAAAAGAAATGCTTGGGTAAGATGGAAGACGTGAGTAAGAATGAAGGAAGGACAGTACTTTTTGTGAGTCATAACATGGGGGTGGTATCGCAGTTGTGTACAAGCGCAATTTTACTAAATAAAGGAAAAATTGATTTTAATGGTAAGGTTGCTTCTGTTGTTGATAAATATTTAAGAAATCAATCTGCCACAAATGACTTTGCATACAATGAATCTATAAAAGGGTTAAAACCCAATTTTATTGATTCGATAAAAATAAAAAATACAGAACAACAATATATTTCTAGCTTTTCTTTTGATCAGCATATCGTGATTGAATTCTGTTGTAAAATAAATAATTATACGCCCGACTTGTTAATAGGAATTGGGATGCAAGACAAGTCAAATAGTAGGGTCTTTACGGTAGTTAAAGAAATTGATTTTTTTATGGATAATTCCACTGATCAATTTCGTGGAGAACTAACTTTACCAAAATCTTTGTTTGCTCCAAATATGTATTCATTTGTTTTTGCCTTATGGACTAAAATGGGCGTTATACACGATGTTGCAGAAAATGTATGCATAATTAGTATTCATGATAATGGCACTTCTCTTGCAGCATTTGAAGGTGCTGATTATGGTTCTGTAATTATTAACCCAAATTGGAAATCAATTTGAAAAATATTTTAAAAAAGATTATACTACGTATTTTCCAAGTTGGTATGGATGAATACAAAAAAATGGAAACTATTTGTCAAAGAGAACAGTTTTCAGATAATTCAATTTTTGACAACAGTATCATTACAGGAAAAAATACTAGAATCATCAATAATGCTGGAATAAAAGAACGAATTGTGTTAGAAGGACAATCCATCATTTTAGGCGAAATACAAACAATGCAGCATGGAGGAATTATTAAAATAGGGAAACACGTTTTTATTGGAGAAAATACAAGAATTTGGTCATCGGCTTCAATAACAATTGGTGATCGCGTATTGATTTCTCACAACGTAAATATTCATGATAATAATTCCCATTTATTAGATAAGCATTTGCGTCATCAAGAATTTAAATACGTTTACGAAACGCATAAACCTTTTCCACACATTCAACTGCCTGAAAAGGAAATTATAATTGGAGATGACGTTTGGATTGGTTTTAATGCAACAATTTTAAAAGGTGTTACCATTGGTAATGGTGCAATTATTGGCGCAAATTCAATCGTAACAAAAGATGTTCCAGCAGGTGCAGTAGTTGTTGGTGCAGATCAAAAAATCATCAAGTTTTTAGATTAAATAAATCATTTTTTTTAGTATAATCTATTAAAACATAAAATAAAAAATAATAATGAAAATTGCTTTTGTTGACAATCTTCAAGTAGGTGGTGGACTTTCACGATTTTCATTATTACTTTGTAAGAGTTTGGTACAATTGGATGAAACCATTCAAATTGATTATTTAATACATAGTCAAAACTTAAAGCTTGTCCCTGAATTATTGTCTATAAAAAAGGTCAACGTTATTGTTCTAAAATCAACATTGCCATTAAGTTTTTTGGGGAAAGTGTTATTTAAAATAAAATTTTTGTTAGGTAATAAATCTTTCCTTAATCCTGTCATTGCTGAAATAGAAAAAATTGTTGATGAAAAATATAATGTAGCATTCTTTCCTTCAGCGCACATGATGGAACGGCCAGATTTAAGAATTCCAATTGTAGGAACATTGCATGATTTTAATTGGAAATATTTTTTTGGAAGACAAATCTTCTCAACTGATTTTGTAAAAAAAATGGATGTTGAAATAGTTAAATGGATGCGAGGCGGTTATACCGTTTGCTCTGCTCAAGATGTTGTAGATGAAGCTAAGAAATTGTATCCTGAAGTTAAACGATATCCCAAAGTGATCCATATCGCTCCTGTTGTTGTGAATACTACAGTTTCTGAAAATAAATCAACTGAAATACTAAATCAGTTAAACATCAATTATCCATACATTATTTTTCCTGGAAATTTTTTCCCACATAAAAATCACTTAAATCTTTTTACCGCTTTTTACTTACTAAAACAAAGAGCTGGTTTTGATAAATATAAATTGTTATTAACCGGCGTCAATTCCGAACAAGTAAATTATGGAGTAGCAGAATACAGAGGTGTAAGGCTTATTTCAGAAATTAAACATGAAACAGATTTCAATGTAAGAGGACTTGGTTATCAATCAAATGAAGTTATTGATGTGCTTATTGCCAATGCAAGATTACTTGTTTCCCCATCTATTTATGAAGCCATTTGTACCCCTGCAATGGATGCTTGGAATTTTGGCGTGCCCACTGCAATTTCTGATATTGCTCCATTTAGAGAACATGAAAAAGCTTGGGGTGTACAATCTGTATATTTCGATCCAATGAATCCTTTAGATATAGCCGATAAACTTGAAGCATGTTTGAATGATTATGAAAACACAAAAAAACAAGGTCAAATTTCAAAAGATAAAATGAAGGAATATGGTTGGGAAAAAGTCGCAGCATCTTATTTTGAAGTTTTTAAAAATGCAGTTGAAAACAAATGAAAATTTTAATCATAGGCTCTGAAGGTTTTATTGGCAGTCATCTCATAAACTTTTACTTATTAAAAGGTTATGATGTAATTGGCGTGGATTTGTTTGAGCAATCACGTTCTAATATTACTTATCACCAACTATTAATTAATCACGATACTTTGTCTAATGTTTTGAAGCAACATTCATTTGATTATTGTATAAATGCGGCAGGAAATGGAGACGTTAATCTTTCTGTTTCAAATCCGGAACTAGATTTCAAATCCAATACTTTTTTTACATTTCAAATTCTCGAAGGAATAAGATTGTATAATCCAACTTGCAAATTTTTATATATTTCAAGTGCAGCCGTTTATGGAAATCCAGAAAAATTACCTGTTTCAGAATCAGATCCGGTGAAACCAATTTCTCCATATGGTTGGCACAAATTATTATCAGAAAATATATGCAAAGAATATTTTGAATTATATAATATTCAATCCGCAATTGTGAGACCATTTTCTGTATATGGACCAGGTTTGAAAAAACAAATCCTTTGGGATCTATTTAATAAGTCGTCTAATCAAAATGCAACTTTGGAATTATGGGGTGGTGGTCAAGAAGCTAGAGATTTTATTTACATCGACGATTTGGTAAAAGCAATTGACATTATTATCTCGCAACCAAATTTGAAAGCGGAGATTTACAATGTAGCCTCTGGTGAAATGACCCTTATCAAAGATATTTCGACTTTACTACTCATTAATTTAAATAGAAAAATACACATTGTTTTCAATGGATTGATTCACAAGGGTAATCCAATTCAATGGAAAGCTGATGTTTCAAAGTTATTTGCGTTGGGATTTATACCAACTATACATATTGAAGAAGGCATTCCTAAATTAGCAACTTGGCTAAAAACGCAATAGAATCCAGTGTTTTGAAAAAAATAACTTATTTAATTGATGACAAATTGGGCGGAGTTAGTTCGCTTAACCTTAATCTAATAAATCAAGCACCAATTGGTTTTTTACAAACAGTAATTAATATTTCGGAATTAAATGCATCTTATACTAAAGCCGGAATAAAATATCCTGTTCATAAACAAATTGAATTTGTGGTTGATAACAAATGCAATGCATATACTATTTTAAAAAAATTAAGGTCGTTAATTCCAGAAGAAGAAGGAGTTTTGATTTTAAATTACGGGACAGAAATGGCAATGCTTGATCATTATTCTGTTTTGCAAACTACATTTCAATTGGTGCATGATGAATATAATCTTCGATTGGCAAAAGAATTTGGTCATGTTGTGGATGTATTTATTTGTCATAATGCTTTTATAGAAGAACAGTTATTAAGCATGTATCCTAAAAGAAAAAAAGACATTTTTTTCTTGTCGCATGGCGTAGAAATTCCTGGTTTTTACAGAAATCACCTTCCTAAAAATATGCCACTTCGTTTATTATTTTTAGGAAGGTTTTCAAAGTCAAAAGGAATTTTTGATTTGCCTAAAATAGCTGAAATATTAAGATTGAAAAATGTTCCTGTAACCTGGACTTGTATTGGCGCAGGGCCTGAGGAATATGATTTTAAAACAAGTTGGCATAAACTTGATGAAGTGGAATTTTTATCTCCAAGAACAAATGCAGAAGTAATTCACATTGCATCGCAACATGATGTATTTGTTTTGCCTACTAAATTTGAAGGCACACCTGTTTCTTTATTGGAAACAATGAGTGTTGGTTTGGTGCCTGTAATTACTTCATTAAACGGAGGCATTCAAGAAATTGTAACAGAAGATATTGGTTTTGCATTGCAAATAGACGATAATGAATCTTTTGCCAACTCAATTGAAAAGCTGCATCACAATCGTGAACTTCTAGAAATGATGAGTATTTCATGTAGAAATAAAATCATCTATCAATTCAATCTTGAAAATACTTCAAAATCATACTTTTCCGTTTTTTCGAATCATTCGACTTTTAAAAAAGAAAAAAAAATACAGAAGAGAAAATTAGGTTCAACTTTAGATCAGCCGTTTTTACCTAATATGGTTACTCGATTTATTAGAAACTTAAAATGATTTTTCTTTAGCTTGATTTTTTTGGAGCGTGAAAAAAATGTATAAATATTATCAGTTATCATGGAATCACCGTTAGTTTCGGTTTGTGTATTCACCTACAATTACGAAAAATATTTACATCAAACTATTGATAGCATTGTTTCACAGCAATGTGATTTCGATTTTGAAATATTAATTTGTGATGATTGTAGCACAGATAATACTTTAAAAATTGCGAACCAATTTCAAAAAAAACATCCAGAACTTATTCGAGTTTTAGAACATGCCGAAAATCTTGGTGGGACAAAAAATTGGATTAGAGCAATACAATCTTGTAAAGGAAAGTACATTGCATTAATGGATGGCGATGACTATTTTTCGGATTCAACTAAATTAAAGAAGCAAGTTGAAATCATGGAACGTGACAATACATTGGTTTTATGCTTTCATTCTGTAGATGAAATTTATGATGATGCTCCAGAGTTAAATAAAACAGTCTCTTTTGAAAAAGAATATTACGATCTTGGAGACTTTATAAAAAATGGTTGGTTTGTAAGAACATCATCTACATTTTTCAGAAACAATGTAATCTCAAATGAAATACCACAATGGGTTCATGAATATCCTTACCGATTTGATACGATTTTACATGTAATGCTTTGTCAACATGGAAAAGCATACAATTTGAAAGAAAGTTTAAGTGTTTGGCGAAAACATAAACAAGGCATGTCAAATTGGTTAATGCGAAATCAGGTGGAGAATGCACAAAAAAAAATCGATTTGGCAAATAGATTAAATGCGTTTACTCAATTTGAATTCAAAAAAGAGTCAGCGTATTTTATTGCTCAAGAAAAAACAATGTTGTTTTTCTATTTCTTGAGAAATGTTGTGTTTTGGAAACACCCTGTTTTATTTGTGAATTGTTTTTTAAAAATTGACTACAAACTCTTGTTTAAACTATTAAAAGGGAAAAGGCATGGAATTAAAAATGCTTGATTGGGATAGTGCGTTTTTTGAAAAAAAAATATTTTCAGTACAATTAAATAATTATGATAATATTGATGAAGTAGAATTTCAATTACAAAATGAAAATGCTGATTTAGCTTATATATTCATTCCAGTAAATTCAGAAATTGAAAATAAAGTTGCAGAAAAATCAAACTTAGTTTTGTTCGATCACAAACTAACATACAAAATGATACTGTCTGAAAAGGTTTTTCAAACTGTCGAAAATGTTGAAGAAACAGATGCAGATCCTGATGACGATTTTATTTCTTTAGCAATTTCATCGGGAGTTCATTCTCGTTTTGCATTAGACCCATCATTAAATCATAAGTTCGAAGAATTGTATGGGCTTTGGCTTCGAAATTCTCTTAATAAAAAATTGGCTGATAAAGTTTTTGTAACGAAATCTAATGATTTTATTACATCGTTTATTACATGTAAAATTAAAAATGAAATAGGCAACATAGGGTTAATTGCTACCCATGCAGATTATAGAGGTAAATCTTTGGGAAGAAATCTAATTAACCATGTTCATCATTGGTATTTGCAGAATAACATAAATGTTTCAGAAGTAGTAACTCAACAATCAAATGCAATTGCTTGTGCTTTTTATGGAAATTATGGTTTTGAAATTTCACAAGAAGATTTGGTGTATCATTGGCATTTTAAAAAATAATTAATGACAATTCCTTTTAATAAGCCATTTATCAGTGGCAATGAATTAAAATATATTGAACTTGCTGTTCATAGTGGAAAGATTTCTGGCGATGGCATGTACACGAAAAAATGTCATTCTTTTTTTCAGACACAATATGGCTTTAAAAATTGCTTGCTTACCACTTCATGTACTGATGCTTTAGAGATGTCTGCAATTTTGCTTGATATCCAACCCGGAGATGAAGTAATTATGCCATCTTTTACATTTGTGTCAACTGCTAATGCTTTTGAATTACGCGGCGCTAAAATAATATTTGCGGATAGTCGCCCTGATCATCCTGGTATGGACGAATCAATTTTAAAAAAGCTAATCACTTCAAAAACAAAAGCAATTGTAGTGGTACATTATGCAGGTGTTGCTACAGATATGGATTTGATCATGAATTTGGCAAATGACCATGGGATTTTTGTTGTAGAAGATGCGGCGCATTGTATCGATAGTTTTTATAAAGGAAAAGCACTTGGTAGCATCGGTCATCTTGCAGCCTTCTCTTTTCATGAAACAAAAAACATCCAGTGTGGAGAAGGGGGCATGTTGGTTATTAATGATGAACAATTTTTTACTCGCGCTGAAATTATAAGAGAAAAGGGTACCAATAGGTCATCGTTTTTCAGAGGTGAAGTAGATAAATATGGCTGGGTTGATATCGGGTCTTCTTTTTTACCTTCAGAAATAACGGCAGCATTTTTGTTTGCCCAACTAGAAAATTTAAATAAAATCCAAGAAAAAAGAAAAGCAATTTGGAATGTTTATAACGAAACGTTTTCAAAAAGCGATTTGGTGGAAAATATAAAACTTCCTTTTATTCCTGATTTTGCAACTCAAAACGGACATATGTTTTATGTAACCTGTCGAAATTTAACAGAACGTCAATTTCTCATAAATAATTTAAAACAGGAAGGTGTTTACGCCGCATTTCATTATCAATCTCTTCATCAATCAACTTATTTTAAACAAAAGCACGATGGAAGAAAGTTGGAATGGTCTGACTATTATACGGATACACTTTTAAGATTGCCACTTTATTTTGAACTTGAATTATCACAAGCAGCTATAATTGCTCAATCGATTATAACGTCAATTCACCAAATTAATAATCAACTTGTATAAATAAAATGCTACAAGAAAAAATCCCTTTGGTTAGTGTATTAATGACTTCTTTCAACAGAGAAAAATTTATTGAAGAATCGATGTATAGCGTTTTGAATTCTACGTTTGTTGATTTAGAACTTATAATTTCTGATGATTGTTCATCAGATAATACGATAAATATTGTAAAAAAAATGGCTCAACTTGATTCAAGGGTAAGGTTACACATAAATGATAAAAATCTTGGCGATTATCCCAATAGAAATAAAGTAGCAAGTATTGCCAATGGTAAATATATCATGTATGTTGACTCTGATGATACGATTAAAAAAGATGCAATTGAATATGCTGTAAAGCATTTGAATGTAAACCCTAATGCTAAATTTAGTGTGATTTATCCTTTTGAAGATATTGAAATTCCAATAGTTTTGACTCCGGCAGAAAGTTTTAAAAAGCATTTTTATCATAAAAGCTTTTTAAATCTAGGTCCGGGTGGTGTTGTTTTTAATCGAGATTTTTTCTTATCAAATTCAAGTTATAATATACAGTATGGACCTGCAAATGATTTATATAGTCATTTGAAATTTGCTTCAAAAGGAGATGTGCTATTATTGCCGTATCGGTATTTGAATTATAGAATTCATGATGGACAAGAATCGACTAATAAATATGTTTATTTATATTTAAATCAGTTGGTGATTAGAAATGCATTGAAAGAAATTGAATTGCCATTTAACAAAATGGAAAAAAAAAGAATTTTACAAAAAAAAAGCATCTCAAACTTGTTATCTATAATTCGTTACGGGATAAAATATAAAAATATCAAACAAGCGTTTATTGCTTTTAAAAAATCTGCTTTTAAAATAAGTGATTTTATATAAATTAATACTTTCTTTCCTTCCAATATCCAAAAAATCCATAAACCATGTGCGGAATAGCGGGCATTATTGGCCCAAATAATAATCAATTTTCCATCACCTCCATGCTCGAAAGAATTAAGCACCGAGGTCCTGACGGATTATTTTACTGGAATAGCAATAACATCGATTTGGCACATGCACGATTGAGTATTATCGACTTAAGTGCCAATGCCAATCAACCAATGATTGATGAGGAAACGGGTAATGTAATCGTGTTCAACGGTGAGATTTATAATTACATCGAATTAAAAGAACAATTAAAAAATAAATACAACTTCAAAACGCAATCGGATACAGAAGTATTACTCGCCACTTATCGAATTTACGGCTTGGAAATGTTTTCGAAACTAAGGGGAATGTTTGCTTTTTCTTTATTTGATCCTAAATTAAACAAGGTGTTAATTGCCCGCGATCGTTTGGGCATCAAACCCTTGATTTATCGTAAAATTGGTAACACATTTTTATTTGCTTCAGAAATAAAATCTTTAATTAATCAAGGGATTTCGGATAAAGTAAATGAACTAAAAGTATACGAATTTTTGGCTGATGCAAGAATGGATGCAGATGAACATACTTTATTTGACGGCGTGAAACACTTGTTGCCAGCGCATTACATGTGGGTTGGTTTAAATGGTGAAAGCTCGGTTCCAAAAACATTTTGGGATTTTCCAGAATTGGGAAATAGGAAATTTGATGAAAATGCACGACTTGAATTGATTGAAACAATGGATGAAAATATAAAAATCCATTTGCGTTCTGATGTTCCTGTTGGTACTTTTTTATCCGGAGGTTTAGATTCTTCTACTGCAACTGTTTTTGCTTTGAAAAACATGAAACAAGATAATCTAAATGTATTCTCCGCTATTCTTCCTTACTTCCATCCAGAGAACTCGCTTATTAATGAAATTGCAGATTCTGATAAACGGATTATTAAAAATGAGCTGCTATTATCTGGCGATCATTTTTTTGAAGATATTCCAAAAGTAATTTACCAAAACGGAAGTCCAATTCTTGATGGTTCTATGTATACCCATTATAAATTATGTAAGCTGGCTAAAGATAAAAATATTAAAGTGTTGCTTTCCGGTTCTGGTGGAGATGAATTATTTGGTGGTTACGAATCTATGGTAAATGCACAACATGCTAGATTGCTATATCAAGGGAAATTTTTAAAGTATTTCACAGAACTTTTAAATTTTAGAAAAGCAAGAGAAAATAACACATACTCACATCTGTTTTTAAGAAGCAGTTATGAATATCTACCGGTATCGGTTAGACGCTTTGTAAAAAATACACAATTACACCTGAAGTTTAAACATATAACCATTCATCCGGATGTGCAACATTATTACTATAATCATCCAGATCCGTATGTTGCCAATATGCTTAATAATTACAAAAGCTGGACCGCGCCTCATTTTTTACATTATGAAGATCGAAACTCTATGAATTTTGGAATTGAAATTAGGGTGCCATTTTTTGATCATAAACTCATCGAATTTGTACTTCAGTTTAATACGGATGATATCATTAGTGGAAACAGTAAAAGCATCATGCGAAAAACATTTAGGGGAATTGTTCCTGATAAAATTCTAAATCAAAAAGGAAAATACGGATTCCCATCCCCTTTAGATCATACACTTCGTACTAATGAAATTGGAAAAGAAATTTTTTTTGATAGAGCAGAAAAAACATTTTTATTAGATCCAAAGAAAACGAAAAAATTAGGCATGGATTTTTATAACGGGAAAGCCGATTTGAGCACTTTTTGGCGAACATTGAGCTATATGATTTGGTATCAATTGTATTTTGAAAACAAAAATCAGTAATAATTATTGCTTTGTCTACAATAAAAAACATATTATATATCGGCAGTTTAGATACTTTATCTAATTCTTACATGCGGTTTAAAACCTTAAATAATATGGGTTTTAATGTAGTTGGAATTGATATAGACCAATATGTTTTTGGGAGCGTATGGATGCGTTTTCATTTCCATCTTTGCACTGGTCCTGGTATCGTTTCTTTAAATCAAGAAATCAAAAAACAAGTTGATGATTTTAAACCTGATTTAATTTGGGTGGATAATAAGCCCTATGTAAAATCATCAACTTTAAAGCAAATAAAAAACCAATATCCCCAAATAAAAATCATCAATGTAATAACCGATGATCCATTTGGCAAATTCCATTATGCATGGAGGGCAATTTATAAGACATTTAAATTTTACGATTGCCATTTTGTGCAACGAGAAGAAAATATTTCAGAGTTAAAAAATTGGGGCGCCAACAGAGTTGAAACTTGTTTTCGCTCATTTGATCCTAATTTTCATCGAATTTTAAATGATCAAGAATTCGACTTAAATAATTATAAAACAGAAGTTGGTTTTATTGGTTCTTATGAGGAAGATAGAGAAGAATACATCGCGTATCTCGTTCAAAATGGAATTAAGCTAACCATTACAGGTGATGGTTGGTCTGATGGAAAACATTGGAATATCTTAAAAGAATTTTACACCGGCCCTTCTGTTTATGGGGATGAATACATCAAAAGGATAAACGGCATGGAAATCGCATTGCACTTTTTGCGAAAAGCGAATAGAGATCAACAAGACAGTAGAACATTTGAAATTCCTGCTTGTGGAACGTTTATGCTTGCCGAAAGAAGTCATCTACATCTGAATTTTTTTAAAGAAGGAGATGAGGCAGATTACTTTACGTCTAAAGAAGAACTTTTAAAAAAAGTGAAGTATTATCTAAACATCAAAATAGATCGAGCTAAAATTGCATTAGCAGGTTACAGGAAATGTTATTCTTCAGGTTATGATCATCAAAGTCGATTAACCCATATAATTGATTGTATCAAAACAAATGATATTGTTATAAAAAAAATCAAAAGAATTGTTGCCTGTATTTATATCGATCCAGATTTTTATCCACCCACAATTAACGCGATAATTAATTTATCTGAAATTTGCGAAGAGCTTGTTGTTGTTACAAGAAATCATGCGAAACTTGATTTTCCTTTTCCTGGAAATGTTAAATTAGTAAAATTAGGGAATCAAATGTCGGTGCTTGAAACCGAAAAAGCAAGCTTGATAAAAAAAGTATTTTCATTTTTAAATTTCACAGCCAATACTTTAAAATATGGGTTGAAAAATTCAACAAATGTGATGGTTTTTTATGATGCCATACCATTGCTTTCATTTTTTATTTTAAAGCAATTTTATTATAAACAGTTGAAAGATAAAACCATTTGGTACCATAATCATGATATGCCCAATACACATAATGTAAGAAAGTATTCTGTAGGCTGGTTTGCAAGCAAGTACGAACATCGAGCCATGAAGGATATCAATTTGTTTACTTTACCATCTGATGACAGACTTGATTTTTATCCTGAATGGAAATCAATGAATAAATATATTTCAATACCCAATTATCCCTCATTAAATGTTTATAAAACAAGTACTTTAGGTAAAATTCCATCAGATGAAATTCGAATTATTTTCCAAGGTACTATTGGCGAAGAACATGCTTTAGAAGCATTGATTGAATTGTTAAATGATAAAATTGAAGGGAAAAGTTTACGATTGGTACTAAAAGGAAGCGTACGGCCAAACTATAAAAAAACATTATCTGAACTAGCCGAAATGAAAGGTGTTTCAGATCGAGTTGATTGGGTTGGGCTTGGCCCATATTGTGAATTGCCTGCGCTTACAACCACATGCCACATTGGTATAGCTATATACATGGGTAATGACAACGTAAGAAAAACTTTAGGTACAGCATCAAACAAAATTTACGAATATGCCGCATCTGGCTTACCTGTAATTCTTTATGACAACGCACAATTTAGAAAGTATTTGGATAAATACAATTGGACATTTTTTACTGATGGTTCTGCGTCTTCTTTAAATGAAATTATTCGAAAAATTGTTTTGAATTATAATGAGATATCTGGTTCCTCAAGAAATAGTTTTGAATCAGAATTGAATTTTGAAAATAAATTCAATCAAGTTTTAAGTTATATAAATGCATCAAAAAAATGCTAAAAAAAAGACTTGCAATAGTTACTTCACATCCAATTCAATATAATGCGCCTTTGTTCGAATTATTAACACAAAGAGGCGTAGTTGAGGTTAAGGTTTTTTATACTTGGGGTAAATCCGTTTTGTTAAATAAATTTGATCCTGGTTTTGGTAAAGTAATCAATTGGGATATAGATTTATTAAAAGGATATGCTTATACATTTATTCACAACATTTCTGCAAATCCAGGGTCGCATCATTTTAATGGAATTGATAATCCAACACTTAATCATGAAATAGAATTATGGAAAGCAGATGCCGTTTTGATTTATGGTTGGAGCTTTAAAAGTCACCTAAATTGTATGCGCTATTTTAAAGGTAAATTGCCCGTTTGTTTTAGAGGGGATTCAACTTTATTGGATAAAAAAAATACATTCAAATCTATTTTTCGAAAATTATTTCTTAAATGGGTTTATCATTATATTGATTATGCCTTTTATGTAGGTGATAGTAATTTGGATTATTACAAAAAAAACGGCGTAAAGAAACATAAACTGATTTTTGCCCCTCATGCAATTGATAACAATCGTTTTGCTTCTAGTGAAAAAACAAAATACCAAGCTATTGAATTCCGAAATTCATTAAACATAAATGAATCGGATTTTGTTTTTCTATTTGCGGGTAAACTAGAACCCAAAAAGAATCCCGAATTATTATTGGAAGCATTTATTTTAGCATCATTTGACAAAAATATACACCTCGTTTTTGTTGGAAATGGCGAATTGGAAAAATCTTTAAAATCCCAATCATTTTCAAATAAAAACATCCATTTTTTAAATTTTCAAAACCAATCGAATATGCCAGGCATATACGAAATGGCTGATTTTTTTGTACTCCCATCTGCAGGTCCTGGTGAATCTTGGGGACTATCCGTAAATGAGGCAATGGCTAATGGTAAATCAATTTTGGTAAGTGATAAATGTGGTTGTGCCCGCAATTTAGTTGTACAAGGTTTAAATGGATTTATTTTTCAATCACAAAATGGAAATCAATTAAAATCAATACTTGCACAAGTTGTTGAAAATAAATCAATAGACAATAAAATGGGAAAAGCTTCTCTTGAAATAATTAAAGATTTCACTTTCGAAAAATTAGCCAAAGCAATTGAAAATAAATTGAATTTAAGTCGTTTAAATTAAAGAAATTAATGTCTGAAGTTATTTGCAAATTGCCTAAAGCCGGATTGGGTAATCAATTGTTTCCATTGATGCACGCTGCAGTATTTGCCAAAATAAATAATTTGCCTTTATTAATAATTGGGTATCATCAATTTAAAGTTGGGCCTTATCTAAGAGGCGAAAAATCAAAACGTAAATACACCGGTTTTTTCAAGTTTGAAAAAAATATATTTTTTGCTTTTTATGATGAATTGAAAGTGAAAAATATTTTGAAAAATAATGAAGTCGTTTATGAGCCGCAACTTTTAAAACTAACTTCTACTCAAAAAAATAACAAGGTATTTTTTTTTGAAAAAATGCCAACTTATCATGATTATTTCATTCATCTAAAACCTCATCGTAATCTGGTAATTGAATTAATGAATGAAATGATATCGGAAAAGATTGTCGAAAAACAAACAACTACTACTCATCAAGAAATAGGCGTACATATTAGGATGGGTGATTTTAGAAAATTAAATGTTGGAGAGGAATTTAAAGGAGGCCATGTTAGAACACCTGAAAGTTATTTTGTAAATATTATAAATGGAATTAGAATTGTACTTGATCTTGAAATGAAGGTTGATATTTTTACTGATGGGTATAAAAATGAATTCGAAAGTATTTTTAATTTGAAAAATATTGATTTTGTAGAAGGTAAAAATGATTTATTGGATATGTTATTATTGAGTAAAAGTAAAATCATTGTTATTTCAACTGGAAGTACGTTTTCATATTGGGCAGGATTTTTATCAAATGCGCCTATAATCTTGCATCCGGATCATATTCACTCACGTATAAGAGATGTGGATGAAAATGGGTTGCATTTTGAGGGCGGTTTTGAACAAGCTGTGAATTGGCTAAAAATAAATAGGATATGAAAAAAGAAACAATAAACAAAGTGCTTCGTCGATTTGGGGTTGAATTACATGGATTAGGATTTATACAATCGCTAAAAAAAGTAGAATTTCAACAAAATGCATTTGATGTTCAAAAAGAATTATTGTTGAGTACGCCGAAAGTGATTTTTGACATTGGTGCTAACAGAGGAGATACCGCAATAAAATATTCAATTCTATTTCCTTTAGCATCTATTTATGCTTTTGAACCTTTTTTAGAAACCTTTCAAAAGCTTAATGATAATGTAAATGAAATGCCTAAAATCAGTACATATCAAATCGCTATTTCTGATAAAAAAGGAGAAACTGTTTTTTTTAGCAATAAAAATGAAGACACCAATTCTTTATTATCATCTTCAAAAATCGGATTGTCGTCCGACGAACAAGTGAAAACTATAGGGCAAACAAATGTAAATACAGAAACCATAGATGCATTTTGTTCCGACCATAAAATCGAAGGCATTGATATACTCAAAATGGATATTCAAGGCGCCGAGCTTTTAGCATTAAAAGGGGCAACTGGTTTACTTTCAGAAAAAAAAATAAAGGCAATATATACAGAAACATATTTTAGAAGACAATATAATAATCAACCATTATTTCATGAAATCTCAGCATTTCTTGCTCTGTATGGATATTATTTACAAGATATTTATTCGCCCATTTATGGTAACGGGAAAATCGCTTGGTGCGATGCGATTTTTTTACCAGAATAAAATTTAATACTAAGTTTTTAATGACTGATTTATTCAAAAAAGATGTACCAATTGATTGGCGAATTTATTTTGGAATCATAATTTTCACCAAATTGTTTTTTCCAGATCTCAGCTTATATAGTTTTTTTGCATTAATGATTGCGGCTTATCAATTTATGCTGTTGTTTTACTCCATTGGATTTATTTTGCCGGTTAGATATTTAGCTGGTTCTCTAATGTGTGTGCAAATGCTTGTGGGACCAGCGTTTGCATATAATGGATTAGATGAATATCAATTGGGTTTTTTAAAAATGCAAGTGGAAGAAACAATATATTTCAGCTATGTTATTCCTGCTACAATTATGTTTTTGATAGGATTACGAATAAAATTCAATCAAAATGTTTCAGACGAATTTATTAATATCAATCAATTAAAAGCATATGTGAAAAATAATCAACAAACCATGTATACGTTTATTGTAATTGGTTTTATTTCAAGTTTGGTTTCTCCATTTTTTAGTTCTGAGATAGGATTTGTCTTTACCTTATTAGGTTCATTTAAATTTGTAGGGTTATTTATGATTATTCTAGGGGATAATAAATTAAAACCCATTTCATTATTTGTAGTATTGTCATCAATAATTTTAAGTTCTTTAGGTCAAGCCATGTTTCATGACTTGATAATTTGGATGTTATTTATGGGATCTGTATTTTCTATAAAATATAAGCCATCTAATTATTTGAAATTTGTGTTAGCCGTTTTTTTTATTGCTATTGCCATTTTTATTCAAATGCTAAAAGGGGATTATCGAGAAGCCACTTGGAAAGAAGGGAAGGAAGGGAACGTAACCAATTTTGCTGCAACTACAAAAACGAAAAGTGATCAAAACCAATTATTTACTTTTGAAAAACTTAAACAAAGTAACATCAGAATTAATCAAGGATTTATTATTACAAATATCATGAATAATGTTCCCGAAAAAGAAAATTATTCAAATGGAAAAGAGTTAATGCAAATACTTGAAGCTGCTGTATTACCCAGGGTAATTGCGCCCAATAAATTAAATGCTGGTGATCGCTTTTTTTTCATGAAATGGGCAGGATTTCCAATTGCTGCAGGTACTTCAATGGGTTTGAGTTCTGTTGGAGATGGGTATGTGAATTTTGGTAAATTTGGCGGAATGGTATTTATGTTTTTTTTAGGCCTCTTATTTAGTTATGTAGTTTCTATTTTTTATAAACACAGTTTCGTATACCCAATTTTGTACTTATTTCCAACTTTGGTTTTTTATTATCCAATGCGTGCCGACTGTGAACTTCAAACAATACTAGGCCATCTGGTGAAATCTTGCTTTTTGATATTTGTACTATTAAAAGTTTGGAAAAGTTATTTTGTTTTGAAAACAACATCGAATTGACCACCCTCATCTCCATACCTTGGTTTACACCCGCTTATCTTGCTGGAGGTCCTATTCAATCCGTTTTTACCATGGTAAACAATTGCGATGAGTTGGATTTTAAAATAATTACCAGTAACTCAGATATGAATTATGTGCCATTAAAAAATATCTCGGTGAATGAATGGACTGATTTCAATAACCAAACTAAAGTTTTTTATGGAGATAAGCAGTTGTCTTTATTTAAACACATACAATTAATAAAATCTATAAAAGCCAATGCCGTTTTCTTAATTGGCATTTATTCTTTAAGGTTTACCATTTTACCAATTTTGTTTTCACGCTCCGCAAACATCATCCTCTCCGCTAGAGGCATGCTTCATCCGCCTGCGCTCCGTCAAAAAGCATTTAAAAAGAAACTTTATCTTGCTTTTTTAAAACCTATTTTGAAATGGAAAAAAGTTTCATTTCATGCTACCGACGAAATTGAAAAAAAACATATTCTTGCTGTAATGGGAAACAAAGCTAAAGTTTGGGTGGCTCAAAATATTCCAAACATTCGAAAATCAAATGTTTTATTTAAGTCAGAAGGCGTTATCAATTTATTAACTGTAGCCCTTATTGGCCCGATGAAAAATCATTTGCAAATTTTAAAAGCGTTAAAAGATTGCAAGTATAATATTCAATATGATATTTGCGGCCCTATTTATTTTCCAGATTATTGGAATGAATGTTTAGATGTAATTAAACAATTACCATCCAATGTTAAAGTTGTTTATCATGGGCCAATACCTCCAAATGAATTGGATTCTTTTTATACCAATGCACATGTTTTCATTTGTCCGAGTCAAAGTGAAAACTTTGGTCACGCTTTATTCGAAGGGCTCAGTGCTGGAAAACCACTTATAACCAGCAACAATACACCGTGGAACGATTTGAAAAAAAATAATGCAGGATTGAATGTAGATCCAATTGCTGAGCAGTTAAAAGCCGCTATTGATTTTTTTGCAGAAATGAATGAAACGGAGTATTCAAAATGTAGTGTCGCAGCTAATAAATATGCAACAAACGCAATTGACATAACACAAATTAAAAAATCCTATCATCAAATGTTCCATCATAATGAAGGATAATCTTTTATTTAAAAATTCAGATTTTAAGCAATTTATCATTAAGTTTTTTGCTGTGTTTGCTTTTCTGTATTTTGGAACATACTTCTGGATTGGCTTTGTTGCGCCTGGTGGATATTATAGTGAGTTTGCTGCAAAATATTTAGATTATGTAAGCGCTATTAAAACATCACTTTTGATTGGAACCAAAACATTGCTTTCATTTTTTGATATTCAAACTGCTCAATTCAATAATCATGTTATTCGATTTGTAAATGGAAAAGGCGTTCGAATTGCCTATGATTGTGTTGGTTATGGGGTATATAGTTTTTGGATTGCTTTTGTTGTTGCCAATAAATCGTCATTTACTCGAAAACTAGTTTGGACAATAATCGGATTGTTTTTGCTTTGGAGCGTAAATGTTATCAGAATAAGTCTCTTTTTAGTTTCCGTAAATAAAAATTGGGAAATGCCTTTAGGTATCAATCATCATGATTGGTTTACAATTGTTGCTTATCTAGTTATTTTTTTAATGATATTTGCATTCGATAAAAACAATAACAATCAAAAAAGAAATAAATCAGTTTACGAAAACCCTATTTAAAATTAAATCGTTTCTCATTAAATGAATATTATAGGAATAAACGCTTTTCACGCCGATGCATCTGCAGCCATTTTTGTAAATGGAAAAATGATTGCAGCAATTGAAGAAGAACGTTTTAGAAGAGTAAAACATTGGGCAGGATTTCCAGAATTAGCGATTAAATTTTGCTTAAATGAAGCTGGGATTGGCATTGAAGAAGTTGATTATTTTGCTATTGGTAGAAATACAAACGTAAAACTATTTAAGAAATTAATTTACGTAGCTAAAAATCCTTTTGGAAATTTTAGCGCCATTAAAGAAAGATTCATCAATCGTAAAAAAGTATCTTCCATTGAAGAACAATTGGCTCAAGCATTTGGCATGTCGGCTTCTGATTTTTCTGGCAAAGTAATTAATGTTGAACATCATAGAAGTCATTTGGCCTCTGCTTTTTTTCCTTCACCTTTTAAAGAAGCCGCTTGTTTATCCATTGATGGCTCTGGTGATTTTTCTACCGCCATGACTGCCATTGGAAAAGGCAATAAAATTGAAGTCCTTCAATCTATTGATTTCCCACATTCTATTGGGTTGTGTTATACCGCATTTACCCAACTACTTGGATTTCCACATTATGGCGATGAATACAAAGTAATGGGCATGGCGCCTTATGGATCACCAACATTTATGGACAAGTTACATGATGTGGTGAAACTTACCGATGATGGTTTATTCAAATTGAATTTAAAATATTTCAGAAGCGCAACCTCTGGTATTATTGATTATGGGGAAGATTTCATTCCCGTTGTAGCGCCAATGTTCAGTGATTACATGATTGAAAAGTTTGGACAACCACGCAAAAAAGATGAGCCATTAACTCAAGCACATAAAGATCTAGCAGCATCTGTTCAAAGAATGACGGAACAGGTTCTTTTTCACATGCTCAATCATCTACATAAAAAAACCGGATTAGAGAGTGTATGCATTGCCGGTGGTGTGGCGCAAAATAGTGTAGCCAATGGTAAGATTACCAGAAACACGCCATTTAAAAATGTATATATTCCTTCTGCAGGTCATGATGCGGGAATATCAATGGGCGCAGGGATGTACACGCATCATCAACATTTAAATTTACCTAGAATTGAACCTATTTTTTCTGCATACACAGGAAGCCATTTTTCAAATTCAGAAATAAAAGAAATTTTAATCGCAAAGAATATCAATTTCAATTTTGTTGAAGATGTTGATTTGTATGATCAGGTTTCGGATTGTATGATAAATGGTGGGGTAGTAGGATGGATGAGTGGACGTGCAGAATTTGGCCCTCGTGCTTTAGGTGGGAGGTCAATTTTAGCCGATCCAAGAAGACAAGACGCCAAAGAATTGTTGAATTCGAAAATTAAAAGAAGAGAAAGCTTCAGACCATTTGCACCATCAATTTTAAAAGAATATGTTTCCGAGTTTTTTGAATTGGATGAACCCGTGCCATTTATGGAAAAAGTGTTTCCAATTAAAAAAGATAAACAGCATTTAATTCCTGCAGTTACCCATGTTGATGGCACTGGAAGATTACAGACTGTAGACAAATTAATCGCCCCAAGATATTATCAATTGATAGACACATTCAGAAAGAAAACGGGTATTCCGATTTTGTTAAATACGTCATTCAACGAAAACGAACCAATAGTCAATACACCCGAAGAAGCCCTAAATTGTTTTTTAAGAACCAATATGGATATGCTTGTTCTTGAAAATTATATCATCACAAAATAAAGCAGTTTATCATTAAGAAATGAAAATTACCATTATAACGGTTACGTATAACTGCGAAAAATATTTGGAACAATGTATTCAATCTGTACTCAATCAAAGCTATAAAAATGTTGAATATATAATTGTAGATGGCGGATCTAACGAACACACAATCAATATTATAAAGAAATACGAAAATCGAATTTCAAAATGGATTTCTGAGCCAGATAATGGTATGTTTGATGCTTTAAACAAAGGAATGAAAATGGCAAAAGGCGATGTGGTTGGTGTGTTGCATAGCGACGATGTTTTTGCCTCGGATGATGTATTGGAAACGATAGCCAATACGTTTCAAACCAAAAATGTTGATACGCTTTATGGTGATTTAAATTATGTTTACGAAGACGATATTTTTAAAATTTTCAGAAAGTGGGAAAGTAAACCATTTGATAGAAATTTATTTAAAACAGGTTGGATGCCCGCACATCCTGCATTTTATTTCAAAAGAACATTACTTGAAAAATATGGTGATTATAAGATTGAATTTTATTCAGCGTCGGATTATGAATTCATGGCGAGGTATTTATATAAACACAACTTAAGTACCATTTATCTTCCTAAGCTGATTATTAGAATGCGTAAGGGAGGTTTGAGTAATAATAATTTCTTAAAGAGAATAGAAGCAAACCGAAATGATTATAAAGCGATGAAAGCAAATGGAATACCGTTTCCATTATTTGTTTCTATATTAAAACCTTTGAGTAAATTACACCAATACTATAAAAAATAATTTTTAAGATGTTCAGTTTTTTCAAGAAAAAAGAAGTGGTAGATATTAAGTTTTTTCCGATTAAAACGGATATGCATTCTCATATTCTTCCAGGAATTGATGATGGATCGCCTAATTTGGAAACTTCTATTTTTTTGATAAAAGGATTGATGGAAATGGGAGTGACAAAATCAATAGCCACACCTCATGTTATCAGCGATTTGTATAGAAATACACCAACTACAATTAATGCAGCTTTAAATAGTTTGAAAAAAGAATTGAAAAATCAATCCATCAATTTTGAAGTTCATGCAGCAGCGGAATATATGTTGGATAGTTATTTTTTAGAGATTTTAAATAAAGAAGAGAAATTACTCACGATAAAAGACAATATTATTTTAACGGAGTTCTCTTATGCATCAATGCCAAATGAACCAGAGCAATATTCTTTTGAAATTCAAAATGTAGGCTATTCGCCGATTTTAGCGCATCCAGAAAGGTATCCATATTACCACAACAATTACAAAATGTATCATCGCTTTATTGATTTGGGCTTTATGTTGCAAATCAATCTGCTTTCTCTAACTGGATATTATGGTAAAGAAGCCGCAAAAGCTGCAGAATATATGATAAAGAATGGTATGGTTTCTTTTGTTGGGACGGATTTGCACCACGAAAGGCATTTGAATATGCTTCAAGATTCACGAAATCAAAAGTTATTTAAATCGTTTCTTGAGCACCAAACTTGGAATGATTTTCTGGAATAAATAATTTGATTTTTAAAATCTATAAAAAAAAGTTACACGTTAAATCTAAAGTGCATCACATCTCCATCTTGCACTAAGTACTCTTTTCCTTCAATTCTTAGTTTTCCATTATCTCTACAAGCTGCTTCAGAACCCAAAGCAACAAAATCATCATAGGCAATTACTTCAGCCTTAATAAATCCCTTTTCAAAATCAGTGTGAATAACACTAGCCGCTTGAGGAGCTTTCCATCCTTGTTGTATTGTCCAAGCCCTAACTTCTTGTACGCCTGCTGTAAAATAGGTAGATAAATTCAAAAGCTTATAGGTTGAATGAATCAAACGATCTAAAGCCGGCTCCACCATTTTATACTCTTCCATAAACATTTGCTTATCATCCTCATTGTCAAATTCTGCAATTTGCGCTTCAATAGCATTTGTCATTACAATTACTTCATTCCCTTCATTTTTAACGGCTTGTGTAAGTGCATCTGAATATTTATTCCCGGTATGCATAGATGCTTCATCTACATTTGCCACGTATAAAATGGGCTTATCCGTTAATAAGAAAATATCCGCTATAGCTAATTTGTCTTCTTTGCTTAAACCAAGGGATAAAATATTTTTTCCTTTATCTAAATGTTCTCTACAAGCTTTTAGCACTTCATATTCTGCTTTCATTTTTGCGTCGCCTTGTTTGAGCATCTTTTCAGAACGCTGCATTTTTTTCTCCACACTTTCAATATCTTTTAACTGAAGTTCGGTTTCAATAATTTCTTTGTCTGATACTGGGTTAATTGGTCCTTCATCTCTTAGAATATTATCATCTTCAAAACACCTGATTACATGAATGATGGCATCTACTTCACGAATATTGGCTAAGAATTTATTTCCCAAACCTTCACCTTTGCTTGCTCCTCTAACCAAACCAGCGATGTCAACAATTTCAATTTGAGTGGGAACAACACGTTGAGGCTTTACCAGCTCTTCTAATTTGTTTAATCTTGAATCGGGAACATTTACCAAACCAGTATTAGGTTCTATCGTACAAAATCTATAGTTACTCGCTTGTGCTTTTGCACTGCTGCTAACTGCGTTAAATAAGGTTGATTTTCCAACATTGGGTAATCCAACGATTCCTGCTTGTAGTGCCATTTTTAAATGTAAATTTTGTTGGGCGCAAAGGTAAGGGTTGAAATTTGTATTGATGAAAATTTTTGATGCTATAAATAAGACACTAAGTAGAAATGCTTGCAGCATTTTTTTGACACTAAGACGCGAAGGCACTAAGGCACAAAGTTTTTTGTTTTGCGCAAGCGTTGAAGGGAAGATGATTTCAACCATTAAACTATTAAACCAGCGAAGCGATTTAAACCTTTCAAACCTCTGAAAACCTCCCAAACATTAAGACACGAAGTAGAAATGCTTGCAGCATTTTTTTTGACACTAAGACACAAAGACTCGAACGCACGAAGTTTTTATGAAAAACAAGAAGCGTGTAATTATGGAGAATACTTTCAACCTTTTGAACTCATTGAACGTATTGAACCTTTTGAACCTCTGAAACTTTACAAACCTCACAAACCTCTCAAACCTCCCAAACCTCTCAAACCACTAATTTGAAATTTATCACTCCCCAATTGTTTATTTTTATTATTTTCAATTTAAATTATCGAAATGGCACTTAGTAGAATTTGGTCGGCGTTTATTATTTTAGCAATTATTACAGCTTCTTTAAAAACATTTTTTTCGGTTAATGACAAAGCTGTTTTTACTTCAATGGTTACCGGTAAATCTGGTGATACAATAAGAATTAAAACGGTTCCTTTTTTGTCGAGCATCAATGAAATGCCTTTAGATAAAGGCGTTCAGATGATAAGGGTAGGCGAAGACAAACAATTGATTTATAAAATACAAACTTCAGATGGCATTTTAGAAACTTGTCAAACTGCCGTTACACTTTGTTTGAAGTTGGTTGGTTTTCTTACTTTATTTATGGGTTTTTTATCAATTGCTGAAAAGGCAGGCGGTATTCGTTTTCTATCCAGAATCATAGGTCCATTTTTTACGCGAATTTTTCCTGATATTCCAAAAGGGCATCCGGCCATGGGACATATGATGATGAATTTTTCGGCTAATTTATTGGGCTTAGATAATGCAGCTACACCTTTTGGACTAAGGGCGATGGAAAGTTTGCAGGAAATCAATCCCAATAAAACGGTGGCTTCAAATCCTCAAATCATGTTTCTTTGTTTACATGCTTCCGGTATGACGCTGGTGCCTGTTAGTATCATTGCTATTCGCTCTGCAGCAAAAGCCGCAAATCCAATGGATATTTTTATTCCTTGTATGATTGCCACCTTTGTTGCAACCATCGCTTCAATGATGATTGTAAGTTTTAAACAAAAGATAAATGTTTTTCAACCTGTTATACTTTCTTGGATATTAGGCATTTCTGCCCTGATCGCTGGTTTGGTTTTGTACATACGCACACTAGATTCAGAAGCCGTTCAAGTGTTTTCAGGAGCACTAACAAGTGGTTTGATTTTAATGATTTTCTTTTGTATTGTTCTAGGTGCAATTTATAAAAAGATTGAAATTTTTGATGGATTTATTGAGGGAGCTAAAGGTGGTTTTGAAACTGCTGTTCGTATCATTCCTTACATGGTGGGCATGTTGGTGGCTATTTCAATGTTGCGCTCTAGTGGAGCATTCGATGCTTTAATTGGCAGTATAAAATCATTGTTGGTGATGTGTGGATCAGACACCAAATTTGTTGATGCCATGCCAACTGCTTTGATAAAACCATTCAGTGGTGGTGGTGCTCGTGGCATGATGGTAGATACGATGAAAACATTTGGCCCCGACTCATTTGCTGGAAGATTATCCTGCATTTTACAAGGATCTTCGGATACTACTTTCTATGTGATTGCAGTGTATTTTGGAAGCGTTGCCATTAAGGATACCCGTTATACCATTGGGTCGATGTTGTTGGCAGATTTAATCGGTGTGTCAACGGCTGTTGGGATGGCTTATCTGTTTTTTGGATAAAAAGATTATTCACCTCCTTGTACATCTACATTATGCTGTATGAATAGTGAAATTAAATCCCTTGCCTTATAAATATTACTGTTATACTTATTCCCAATTACTATTATTGTTGCATCTTCTTTGATTAGTCTAATAAACACCGCGTTGCTGCCATGCCACCAACCATTGTGATAAATGATTTTATAACCATCCGGATAATTATACATTCTCCAACCCAAGCCGTAATTTCTGATGCCGGCATGTTCATTGCTGTAAGGTAGATATGCTTGTTGCAACATGGAATCATTCAAATATTGTTTACTTGATAAAAGTCTGTCCCATTTTAATAAATCTTCTGGTGTTGAAAAAATATTTTTGTCGCCAACTACTTTATCTAAATTGATAAAAGCAGCTTGTCTTCCTTGAGGGTCAAAACTCGGATTGGCTTTAGATGAATCTGCATCTGAGTAAACAAAACTGTGATTCATTAGTAAAGGATCGAAAATGGTTTTTTTAATGTGTTCAGAAAATGGAGTTTGAGTAATTTTTTCAATCAATAAAGCAAGCAACACATAATTGGTATTACAATAAGTGAATTTCCGATTTGGTGATTCGATTTTTTTAAGTTTACTTTTTTGGTTTATTAACGTGTTTAATACATCTTGATTTGT
>VFKL01000046.1 GCA_009885535.1 Chitinophagaceae bacterium
CCTTCCATTTTGTATGCTACGCCTTGCGAAAAGCTAATATTTCCAGCCCCCATTTTTTGTTGAAATGCCTCATAAATGGTATTGTATTTCGAAGCAAACATTTCTGTTTTTTCGCCTTGCCAAGAGTACGACCACCCACCATTTAAAGTGCGCATTGAATTTGAATTTGGACCAGTTACCAATACTTTAGCTGTTGATGGAATTGGCAGCATATTGTTTTTATTCTTCAAAAGTGTAATAGATTCTGCTGCTGCATCGTAACCTATTTTTTCCGCAATTGATGAAGCAACAGTAGGTAAATCGCTATTGTTGCTATATGGCACTTCAAATAAATTCAATTCATATTTCACCCTTAAAATTCTTTTTACCGCATCATCAATTCTTGAAATGGGCACTTTATTTTCCTTTACTAAAGAAATCAAATCGTTGAAAAATGTTTTATAATCGTATGGAATCATTGCCATATCAATACCTGCATTGATTGCAAGCATCAACGCTTCTTTATTTGAACCAACAATTTTATCTCTTTTAAAAACATTTTCAATATCCTGCCAATCGGTTACTACAAAACCTGTAAATCCAAGTTCTTTTTTCAATACATCTGTTAATAGATATTTGTTGATGTGTGTTGGAATGCCGTTTATCAATGCTGAATTTACCATTACTGTTCTTGCTCCAGCTTTTACACCGGCTCTGAAAGAAGGCATATGATATTCTCTTAAATAATTTTCGGGCAACCAAGCATTTGTTCTGTCTTTTCCAGTTTTTGGATCAGAATAACCCATGTAATGTTTTAAGCAAGCCAGTATCTGTGTTTTACCGCCTAATGGATTTTGATAACCTTCTATGGTTTGAACGCCCATTTGTGAAACTAAATAAGGATCTTCACCAAAAGTTTCCCATAATCTTGCCCAACAAGGATTTACGCCTAAATCTAACACTGGTGAAAAATTCCAAGTCACGCCTGTTGCTCTTGATTCATAAGCAGTTACTTCTGCAGCTTTACGAACCAAGCTCCTATTCCATGTTGCAGCTTGTGCAAGTGGCTGTGGAAACAACGTTGCATCCGCTACATAAGTAGCACCGTGTATGGCATCAAAACCATAAATTAATGGAATTTTCATTCTGCTAGATGTGGCCAATTTTTGCAATTGACTCACCACTTCATTCCAAGCTGTTGTGCTCATTGCCTTATTGTTAGACGTATTTAATACAGATCCTAACTTATATTTCAATAAAGCATCTGCAACTTTCTTATCATCTAATTTAAACGTTGTAGCACCATCTACGCCTAAAACATCTAATGTAACCTGAGCCATCTGACCTACTTTATCTTCCAAGGTCATTTGCTTTAATAGTACATTTATTTTTTGTTCCGTTGGTGAAATTTTTTGGGCTGTTGCCACACCATTCGAAATACAAATACTGCTAGATACCACCGCAATATTGAAAAGCAATTTTGAGAAATTCATTTTTATAGGTTTTTAAAAAATAATGGTTGTTTAATCGAATGGATTGACCAAACAACCACTATATTTTATTTGTTGAATACTTATTGTTTTACGATTTTTCTGGTAACTTTTTTGTTGTTGATTTTATTTTCAATCATCAAATAATAAACACCTGCTGGGTAAGCAGACATATCAATTTGTACAATACTGTTTGTGCTTATCACCTTTCTAATGCTTCTACCAAGTGCATCATACAAACAAATATTTAAAGGCAAATTGAATGTGTTGTTGATGTTTACATCATCAATTGTTGGATTTGGATATAATACAATCTGTGATAAAATTGCATCGTAATCCAAGTTTGAAGCTTCATTTGAAAATAGCATATCATCAAAATAATATGTTTTTTCTCCAGATACTGAACCTGCAACTCCATAATTGAAGAAGATGGTTGCTTTGTCATAATTGTAATTCAAATTCAACGCTAGTGTTCCAGCAGCTTCATTAGAAAAATCGAATACCAATGTTTGCCAACCTGCAGCCACTGTTGCCACTGCATCTGTTTCAACTGAATGCGTTGCATTTAAATGATCTTCAACTTTTAATCTAACGGTAATGCCTGCTTGCGGAACCCAAACCCTAACGGTCATTTTTGATTTTGTGTTTGTGAATGGAATGCGTGTTGCAAATCCAAGTTGAGCAGGTGCTGTAACTGTTGTTCCAGCTGTAGCATCTGCCGTAGCTGATTTAATTACTTGAGCTACTTTATTGCTAGCCAAGGTTGGATCAACAACGATTGAAGATTGTTCTGCACCACCAAATCCAATTACACCATAATCAACTGAAGCATTTTCAAAAGTTACGGGCAAATTCATCTGCGTTAATGTTGTTGTAGAACCTCCGCCAATGGTCAATCTTACATCATCAAATAAGTAGGTAAAATTAGCAGAGCCATCTCCCATTGTACCGTTGTCAAAAATGAATACAACTTTTTGATATTGATTTGCACGATTGATTGAAGAGAAATCAAAACTTAAATCTTCCCAAGCATTTGCAACTGTAGTAACAGCTTCTTTTTCAAAATTCAATGAACCATCTAAAACATTTTCAACTTTAACCAAAACTTTTGTACCTACTCTTGGCGCAAAAACTTTCATTTTAAATAGTCTGTTTACAGAGAAATCAATTGGACCGTTTAAGATGATTGAACTTCCACCATAAGTTTGACCAAAGCTCTTAACCATTTTAGCCACTTTTGTACTGGTGTTGATTCCATTTGATTGAGCATTATTTACAACGGTAACATTACCGCCATCAAAATCTACAAATGAATATGGAATTGATGTTGATTGGAAATCTAATGGCAATTCTGGTAATGGATTAAGTCCGCCTCCGCCAATAAATTTCATATCATCAAAATAGTAAGTTTTCTCTCCTGCCACAGCACCTGATGTACCAAAGTTGAAGAAGATAGTCGCTTTATCATAACGATAGGTAAGGTTCAATGCTGAAGTACCCGTAACGTTTTGTGCAAAATCGAATTCTACAATTTGCCATCCACTAGCTACCGTTACAAAAGATTCTGTTTCTACTGATCTTGTTGGGTTTGCATGATCCTCTAATTTTAATCTAACTGGAATATTTGCATTAGGTGACCAAATTCTAACAGACATTTTAGTGCTTGTTGCGGTAAATGGAACTGCACTTGCAAATCCTAATCCAGCTGCTGCAGTACATGTAGTACCCGCAAAAATTTCAGCTGTTGCAGATTTAATTACTTTAGCCACTTTATTGCTCGACAATGTAGGATCTGTTTCAATGGTAGATTGCTCTGCTCCACCGAAACCGATTAAACCATAATCTACTGTTGCAGTAGCATCAAACGTAACAGGCAAATCCATTTGAGACAATGTAATTGGTCCTGTTCCTGATGTTAATCTTACATCATCAAAAAGATAAGTGAAATTAGGCGTGCCATCACCCATTGTACCCAAATCAAATATCAATACCACTTTGCTGTATTGGTTGGTTGCATTTATTGCTGTAAAATTGAAAGTCATATCTTCCCAAGCATTTGCCTGTGTGGTTAATACTTCTCTTTCAAAAGAAATTGTAGCGTCTGTTTCATTTTCAACTTTCAATAAAACTTTCGTACCTACTCTTGGAGCAAATACTTTCATTTTGAAAATTTTATTTGTTGAGAAATCAATAGGTCCTGCTAATGTGATATAACTACCACCATAAACCTCTCCCATACTTTTTACCATCTTAGCCACTTTACTGCTTGTATTTAATCCTGAAGATTGTGGATTATTTATTACTGTAACCGCACCACCATTGAAATCAGTAAACGCGTAGTTTATTGTTGAAGATTCAAAATCCAAAGGAAGTACTGGTAATGTTGGTGTAACAACTGTACCTGCTTCGCCAAACTTCACATCGTCAAAATAATAAATACGCTCGCCGGTTGCAGCGCCTGTTGTACCAAAATTGAAGAAGATCGATAATTTATCGTAGTTGTAGCTTAAGTTAATTGCTGCGGTTCCGGTAGCTTGATTTTGGAAATTAAATTCCAATGTTTGCCATCCTGATGCTGAAGTAACTGTTGCTTCTGTTTCAACTGAATGTGTAGGATCTCCGTGTTCTTCCACTTTCAAACGAACTGGAATACCCGCTACTGGTGACCATACACGAATGTTCATTTTTGTAATGCTAGCGGTAAATGGTATACGACTTGCAAAACCTAATTCTGCTGGTGCGGTTACTGTAGTTCCTGCCCATAATTCAGCCGCTGCTGTTTTAATTACTTTAGCTACTTTGTTGGTTGATAAAGTTGGATCAGTTACAATTGTTGATTGCTCTGCTCCGCCAAATCCGATTAAACCATATTCTACTGTTGTAGCATCAAATGTAACGGGTAAATCCATTTGTGCTAATACTGGTCCACCACCACCGTTTGTTAATCTTAAATCATCAAATAAATAAGTGAAGTTAGCCGTGCCATTTCCCATTGTGCCCAAATCAAATATTAGAACGACTTTGCTATATTGATTGCTTGCATTTATCGGAGTGAAATTGAATGTTAAATCTTCCCATGCATTAGCCTGTGTAGTTAAAACTTCTCTTTCGAAAAATTGTGAGCCATCTGATTCATTTTCAACTTTCAATAAAACTTTCGTACCAACTCTTGGAGCGAAAACTTTCATTTTGAAAATTCTATTACTTGCAAAATCAATTGGTCCAGCCAATGTAATGAAACTACCACCATAAGTTTCCCCAACACTTTTTATCATCTTACCCACTTTACTGCTTGTATTTATTCCTGAAGATTGTGGATTATTTAAAACCGTTACTGCACCACCATTGAAATCAGTAAATGTGTAGTTAATTGTTGATGATTCAAAGTCTAAAGGTAATGTTGGTAATGTTGTTGGGCCACCACCATTTATTAATGATAAGTCATCAAATAGATAAGTGAAATTAGCCGTACCATCGCCGATTGTTCCCAAATCAAATATCAAAATCACTTTACTGTATTGATTGGTTGCATTTATTGCTGTGAAATTGAAAGTCAATTCTTCCCATGCATTAGCTTGTGTAGTTAATACTTCTCTTTCATAAAAAATTGATGCGTCTGTTTCATTTTCAACTTTCAATAAAACCTTCGTTCCAACTCTTGGAGCGAATACTTTCATTTTGAAAGTTCTATTGGTAGTAAAATCAATTGGTCCAGCCAATGTAATGAAACTACCACCATAAACCTCTCCTGCACTTTTTACCATTTTAGCAACTTTGCTACTTGTATTTATTCCCGAAGATTGTGGATTATTTAAAACAGTAACAGCACCACCATTAAAATCAGTAAATGTGTAGTTAATTGTTGATGATTCAAAATCTAAAGGCAATGTTGGTAATGTTGGTACTACCACTGGACCTGCTGCACCAAATTTCACATCATCAAAATAATAAGTACGTTCGCCAGTTGCAGCACCTGTTGTACCAAAATTAAAGAAGATCGATAATTTATCATAGTTATAGCTAAGGTTGATTGCTGATGTTCCGGTAGCTTGTGTCAAGAAATTAAACTCTAATGTTTGCC
>VFKL01000151.1 GCA_009885535.1 Chitinophagaceae bacterium
AGAGGCATTACCCTCCGTGGCAGAATTGCCAACAAGATTGGATTTTCATCTACCATTATGGACAATCAGGAACGAGGCCCTGAATTTTTTCAACAACAAGTTCGTCAACTTCGAGCAGTTCCAGGTGTTGGGTTTTATAAAGTGTTTAAAAAAGATTCCACGGCTAATGATTATTTTGATGGGCGTGGATATGTAACTTTTAACGCTACAAAATACATCGACTTTCAATTTGGATACGATAAAAATTTTATTGGAGATGGCTACCGCAGTTTGTTATTAAGCGATTGGAGCAATAGTTATCTGTTTGCAAAAATAAACACCACCATTTGGAAGTTGAATTATCAAAATATATTTATGGAGTTAACGCCTCAATTTAGAAAAGAAGGCGATTCCCTTTTGAAAAGAAAATATGCCGCGATGCATCATTTAAGTTTCAATGCTACCAAGTGGTTGAACATTGGACTTTTTGAAGGCGTTATGTTTGGCAGAAAAGATCGTTTCGAATTTCAATATTTAAACCCCATCATTTTTTACAGACATATTGAAAGCACCATCGGCAGTCCGGATAATGCATTAGCTGGTATTGACTTTAAAGCGAATGTTAAAAAACGTTTTCAGATTTATGGGCAATTGTTATTGGATGAATTTATTCTTTCGAAAATAAAAAAAGATCCTACCAGTTGGGTTAATAAATTTGGGATGCAGTTGGGTGGGAAATACATCAATGCTTTTGGTGTAAAAAATCTTGACCTTCAATTAGAGATGAATCGAGTTCGCCCATTTACGTATTCTCACAACGATACAATTAACAATTATACGCATTATAATCAACCACTTGCGCATCCATTGGGCGCAAATTTTATGGAGTGGATTGGAATTGTAAGATATCAGCCATTCCCAAAATTGGTGATGAATGCGCGCGTGATGTACTATTACAAAGGATTGGATTCATCGGGTAAAAATTTTGGGGGGAATGTTTTTAGAAGTTACAATACGCGAGTTGGTGAAGATGGCTACCGCATTGGCTTTGGCGACAAATCAACTTGTTTAAACGCCATGATAAATGTTTCGTATGAATTAAGACAAAACTTATTTTTTGATTTAAGTTATCAATTCAGAAATCAAAAAGTGGCCAGTTTAAAATCAAATGATAATTCAAATGCCATTCAATTTGGCATGCGTTTAAACATGTGGCAAAGACAATATGATTTTTAGAAAATACTTATTCGATGATAAGTGAAAGCGTTAATGTACGTGATTTGATTTGATCAATTACATTTGAAAACTTGAGGTTTGCATCGCGACTGTGTACATTTTTTAAACCCCATCCTAATTTTAATTCAGGGGACAAAACAAAAACAGGAAAATAGAAGTGGAAACCAATACCGGCCTCAATTCCGTAATCTAACTTATTAAGTTTCATTAATTTCTCAGCATTTTTTTCACCAGCATTCGCCGCAAAATCATATTCTAATTTTCCGCCGCCCAACATATATACTTTGAAGTTGTTGATTCTATCGCTACTAAATTTTATTTGTATAGGAAATGCAAGTGTTATACCTTGAATTTTTCTGGTGGTTAAGCTATCTTCTTTGGCAAATGTATCAGGATATTTTAATCGGTATTGAAACGCTTTCTCTGTAAACACAAGGTTTAATGGATATGTTCTAATGTCTAAATGATTGGTGATGTGTAAGTTTACAAGCCAAGCTAAGTTGATGCCTGTACTTTGAATGCTTTCAACCACTTGAACGGAATCTCTTTCTAAAAAAAGCGGATTGAAAGAAAAATGATAATACGATCTGTTACCACCCAAAGCGATGCCAAAATGAAAAGGTTTTTCATCATGATCGGGTAAATTCAAATCCACATTCTGTTGAGCGAATGAGCTGTTTGAAATCAACATCATTAAAATGCTGATTGCGATTATTTTGTTCCTACATAAATGCAGCATATGCCAAAGCTTAATTTTTTAAATTCTGTTTTTGAATAACCCAATTCATTCATTACTTGAATAAAATGTTTTCCTTCTGGAAATTTTTTAATGGATTCGTCTAAATATTTATAGGCAGCTCCATTTTTTGAAAATAATTTTCCCATGTTGGGTGCTACTATTTTCATGTAAAAATTATAAAAAAATCCCACAATAGGTGTTGTTGGTTTGCTAAATTCTAAAACCACCAATTTACCGCCAGGTTTTAGTACGCGTTTTATTTCTAAAAGTCCTTTTTCTAAATTTTGAAAATTTCGCACCCCAAAAGAAACAGTTGCTGCGTCAAAGTGATTGTCTTCAAACTGAATGGATTCGCTATCTCCATTAATCAGTTCAATTTGTTGCGTCATCCCATTTTTTTCAACCTTTTCTCTACCAATTTTAAGCATCCCATCACTAATGTCAATACCGATTGTTTTGCTGATTTGATGCATTTTTGTGGCCATAATCGCAACATCTGCAGTTCCAGTGGCTACATCCAGCAATAATTTAGGCGGGTTATTTTTAAAATGTTGAAGCGCTTTTTTTCTCCAACTTACATCAATGCCAACACTCAGAAATCTGTTTAAGAAATCATAACGATTGGCAATATCATCAAACATACCCGCCACCTGCTCTTTCTTTGTTTTAGAAGAAGCCTTATCTGGGACAACCGTATCATGTGCGTATTCTGTCATATCAAGCGCAAATATACGCTCCTTTGAAGAATAGAAAACCTAATTCAGCAGATTGATTGTAGATTAACTATTTTTGTTCAACATTATGCAGATTAAACAAGCCACATACATCATCAGTAGTCCGGAGTTTGAAAAATGTCCTCAGCCCGATAAGGCGGAATATGCATTTATTGGCCGAAGCAATGTTGGCAAATCTTCTTTAATAAATATGCTTTGCAACAATGAGAAGTTGGCAAAAACATCAGGTTCTCCAGGGAAAACACAATTAATCAATCATTTCGAAATTATAAGCACCATTGGAGATGAAAGCAAACCATCTTCGCTAAAATGGTATTTGGTGGATTTGCCAGGATATGGATTCGCGAAAGTGAGTCAAAACAGCAGAAGAAGATGGGAGCAAATGATTGAAAATTATTTGAGAAAGCGCGAAAACCTTACGATGGTTTTTGTATTAATTGATTCACGTCATTCGCCACAAAAAATAGATTTGGAGTTTTTAGAAAATTTAAAAAAATGGGATGTGCCATTATGTTTGATATTTACCAAAAGTGATAAAGAAAACCAACGAACGGTGAGTAAAAATGTAAAGGATTTTTTAAACGCCATGCGCGAAACCTGGCAATTTTTACCACAACATTTCATCAGCAGCGCCGTTAAAAAATCAGGTAGAGATAAAATTCTGACTTATATAGAGGAGGTGAATCAGCAGTTGTTGGAAAAAAGCTAACCTGAAATCCAATTTGTTTGGGGTTTGGTGTTTGGTGTTTGGCGTTTGACCGAAGGCCGCAAACGGAAAATGCTTCCACCATTAAACCATTAAACCAGCGAAGCGATTTAAACCTATTTTGTTTCGCGCAAGCACTTAGAAGAGTTGAAACACGAAGGCACGAAGGCGCAAAGGCACGAAGTTTTTTTTAAACAAAGTTGATTAATTGGAATGTACTTCCAACCTTAAACCGTTAAACTATTAAACAAGCGAAGCGTTTTAAACCTTTTTTATCCTGCATCTATAAGAACTTCCAGCTCATCAAACATCTCTTGATAATCAACTTTCCAAAGTTCTTTTTTAAAAATATCATGTTCTTTTCTATAGACGTTTAGCAAAGATCCGTTGTGTAATTTTGAGTAATATACATTTGCCAACCTATCGCAAATTTTTACGTAATCTGCAAATGGTGTAGTTCTTATGCCTTCATAATACTTATCATCGGCGCGCTCTTTTCTATTTTTACCTTTTTCATTTGTGAGCGCGTAAACAATCTCTGCAACATTTTCACCCAAAACTTTTTTTACATCGCTATAAGATTGTCTGCAATCTTCTATAACATCATGTGTCCAAACAGCAGATAACACTTCGCTTACGGTTTTGTCATCAGGTAATAAATGAACATATTTACAAGCAAATTCAAATGTAATTTCTAAATGAACTTCATACGGTTTACCATCGTATTTATGGTTTGTTTCGAAATGCTTGAGTATGGCATAATTTTTAGCTTTAAGAATCAATTCGGATGAAGTAGGCATGAATGTTTGTTGTTTATTGTTTATTGTTTGGTGTTTGGTGTTTGGTGTTTGGTGTTTGGTTTCGCGCAGAGTGAAGATGCTTTCACCATTAAACCTTTAAACAATTAAACCAGTGAAGCGATTTAAACATTTTTTGTTTCGCGCAAAGCCCGCAAAGGGAAAATACTTCCACCATTAAACCATTAAACTATTAAACCAGCGAAGCGATTTAAACCTATTTTGTTTCGCGCAAGCACGTAAAAGAATTGAAACACGAAGGCACGAAGTTTTTTTATAAAACAAAGATGATACTAATTGGAAAAATACTTCCAACCTTTTGAACCCATTGAACTCATTGAACCTTTTGAACCTATCTTTCAAAATGGAAAATACTTCCAACATTTAACCATTAAACCAGCGAAGCGATTTAAACATTTTTTGTTTCGCGCAAAGCCCGCAAAGGGAAAATACTTACAACCTTTTGAACATATTGAACTCATTAAACCTCTTGAACTTCAAAAACTTCAAAAACTTCTCAAACCTCACTAACCTCAAAAACCTCTTAAACGTTTTGAACCTCCTTCACCACCACCGCTTTTTCTTCATCCTTTATTTTTCCCCAGCCGCCTAAAATATTTCTAAGATTGTCGACGCCTTGTTTTTTAAATAATGATGCGGCAATTACGCTTCTATACCCTCCGGCACAATGAATGTATAGGTTTTGATTTTCCTCGAACTGAGCGAGTAATGCGATGTCTGTTAACTCTTGTAATGGAAGATTAACCGCATTTTCTAAATGGCCTGCATCATATTCATTTTCTTTTCTAACATCTACTATAACTAGATTGGGGTCGTGTGGCAAATCCATCATCAACTCATCTGCTTCAACATCAATAATCATATCGAGTCGTTCGCCAGCATTTTTCCATGCTTCATAACTGCCATCCAAATAACCTTCAATTTTTTCGAAACCCACCCTTGCCAAACGCACCACCGTTTCGGATTCTTTTCCGGGTTCTGTTACCAAAATAATCGACTCGTTAAAAGGCAAAAGATTTCCAGCCCATTCGGCAAATCTTCCTTCCAAACCTATAAAAATCGAATCCGGTATAAACCCTTCGGTGAAAACATTGGCATGTCGGGTGTCTAGAATTATTGCACCCGATTTTACTTTTGATTTAAATGATTCAATGCTTAGCGCTTGTGTACCATTTGAAACAACCTCATTTATATTGGCATATCCTTTTTGATTGATTTGTGCATTCACCGCAAAATATGAAGGCGCTGTGTTAAGCCCAAAAGTTACCGCCTTTACAAATTCTTCCTTGGTTTGAGGTTGAAGTGCATAATTGGTTTGCTTTTGTTCGCCTATTGTACTAAATGTATTTGGACCTAAATTTTTTCCACAACTACTACCCGGACCATGTGCTGGATACACCATTACATCATCATGTAAGGGTAATATTTTCTGCTGAATGGTATCGTACATAATTTCAGCAAGGTCTTCGCTACTCATGCTACCGCTGCTTAAATCCGGACGACCAACATCTCCTACAAATAAAGTATCGCCCGTGAAAATGGCATGTGCTTTATTATTTTCATCAAACAACAAATAGCAAGAACTTTCTAGAGTATGTCCTGGAGTATGCAAAACTTTAAAATGTATTTTTCCCAATTTAATTTCTTCTCCATCAACAGCATTTTGGATTTTATACTGCGTTTTTGCACCAGGCCCAAAAATGATTGGCGCTCCAGTTTGATGGCTTAAATCAATATGACCGCTTACAAAATCTGCATGAAAGTGGGTTTCAAAAATATATTTTATTTTGGCATTTCGTTGAGCCGCCAATTCAAGATAAGTATCAATATCCCTTAACGGATCAATGATTACCACTTCGCCTTCACTTTCAATATAGTAAGCAGCCTCACTTAAACAAGCTGTATAAAATTGTTGGATATACATGAATAAAAAATTTAGTAAACAAAGGTAATACCTATTATAATTACTTTTTAGTTCTATTTTTTCTTGTATAATGCCGATATGACAGCTTTTTGGGACATTCTAAATGGACCATTACAGATGTCTAATCGGTATAAAATAAAAAGCGGCTGTTAATAACAACCGCTTTAAAATAAAGAGTCTAAGAAATTTATTTGATTAAATCCTCAATAAACACATTGATTTCATCAATACGTTTGTGGTTAACCGTGTAATAGATGAATTTTCCATCACGTTGTGTAATTACAATTGCCGCTCTTCTCAAAATCGCTAAATGTTGTGAAGCAACAGATTGCTCAAGGCGCAATTTTACATAAATTTCTGTAACGGTGATTTTCTTTTCTGAATCAATTAACGTAAGAATTTGCTGACGTAATTTGTGATTCATGGCTCTTAAAACAAGCGCTGCTTTTTTTAAGTTTTGGATGTTAATTTTCAATGCTACGTTTACATCTGCATTGGATTCACCCGGTTGATTTGGAACAATCATAGGTTTGTAGTTTTGTTTTAATTTTTAATAATGGAATAAAGCTGATGCAAATATATTAAATCAACATTATAATTCAAATGTTTTATTTTTTATTCTTGATTTTAAAACGTTAATCTTTAAATGCCTTGAAATGCCTTTAAATAGGCGGGTTCAAACGATTCAATGCTTGCAAATTCTTTATTATTGTAGTATAAATTCGACATCGCTGCCATGGTAAAATGCAAATTATTCACTTCCAAAAATTGAGCGTTAGCGTTTTTACTGATATTTTCATATTTATCTTTTCCACTTCCAATGAAAACTATGGATTGCTTTATTAGAAAATCCTCCATAAAATTACCATCAATTATCATTGCCGTGGGCGATAATTTTGTCTCAAGTTTATGATCAAACAAGGCTGTAAATACTTCCATTCTTCTTGCGTCAATCATCGGACAGAATAAAATTTGTGAAGGGTCGATGATTTTATTTATTGCCGCATGTGTCAATAATTTTAAAGAACAAATGTGGATGATGGGTTTATATAACGCATAACTTAATCCAATAGCGCTCGATAATCCTACACGAATGCCTGTGTAAGAACCTGGCCCTTTAGTAACTGAAATAGCGTCTATATCTTTAAGCTCAATAGCACAGGATTTCAATAACTCTTGAATGGCTACATGTAAAAATCCGGCGTGTTCTTTTTGAATGTCATTTTGTATATGACCTATTGAATTACCATTTTTTGAAATGCTTACGAAAGCAGTTTCTTGTGCGGTATCTATCATTAATATTAAACTCATGATAGGTTTGCCTCCTTTTCTAACAATTCGCAAAGTGTATATCTTGCATCAATTAAACTTAATATTTTTAATAGATTCACTACTTGAATTAAACCAATTTCATTAGCCCACTCGAAAGGACCTTTTGGATAATTAGTGCCTAATTTCAAAGCGATATCAATTTCGTTTTCAGTGCTTACATTTTCTTCTTTGGCAAAATAAGCTTCATTAATAATCATTGCTAAAACACGTGCTGACACAAATCCTGGTTCATCTGGTAAAAACGAAAATCGCACGCCTAATTGTGCTGATAATTCTTTTATTGTATCATTATTTTCACCAGCCAATTCCCAAGTAGATCTTTTCAAAAAACCATTCCATCCATTTAATCTAATTACATGATTGGCATGATTTGATTTTTTTAATGTGTTAGAAACGCTGTTGATAAGTATCGGCATTTTAATCAAACTATAATCCTCATTACAAGCATCTTCATTCAAATTAATAACAACATCAACATTTTCAAGATCTTTCAACTGATTCAAATTTTGTACGTAAACCCAACTGATATTTTGGTAGGTTTCTGTTAATTCTTTGTACGCTTTTTCGTTTGATATAACTGATATCCTCATCTGTGAATAATTTTAGCAAAAATAGGTACTGGAAAAGAATATATTTGTAATCATTAAAAAAAACCTGATGGACAAAAAAATCATCAATACCACAGACGCACCTGCACCTATTGGACCATATAACCAAGCCGTTAAAACGGGAAATCTATTGTTTATTTCCGGCCAAATTGCATTAGTGCCAGGCACTGAAACACTAGCCAATTCAAGCATTGCAGAAGAAACCCATCAAGTAATGAAAAACTTGGCTTCAATTTTAAAATCAGAAGGAATAGACTTTAATCATGCTATTAAAACAACCATTTTTTTAAGTGGCATGGAGCATTTTGCGGAGGTAAATAAAATATATGGACAATACTTTTCAAAAGATTTTCCGGCTAGAGAAACCGTTGCTGTTAAAGGATTGCCTAGAAATGTGAATGTAGAAATTAGTATGATTGCAAGTATATAGCACCCCAACATGATTTTAATTACAGCACCAGTTCACGATTTCTTTTTAGACAGTTTATCAAAAAAAGGAATTGATTTTTTGTACGAGCCAACCATGAGATATCCTCAATTGTTGGAAACAATTCAATGGGCAACAGGCATTGTTGTTTCTACTCAAATTAAAATAGACAAAAATTTAATTGATAACGCGCCTCATTTAAAATGGATTGGCAGATTGGGCAGTGGAATGGAACACATTGATGTAGCTTATGCCAAATCTAAAAACATCATTTGCGAAAGTAGCCCTGAAGGAAATTGCAATGCCGTTGCCGAACATGCTTTGGGTTTACTATTAAATTTTTATCGCAACATCAATACCAGCATTCTACAAGTAAAAAACAAACAGTGGTTGAGAGATGAAAATCGAGGAACAGAGATTTCCGGAAAAACAATTGGCATCATTGGATATGGTCATACAGGATCTGCATTTGCAAAATTGCTGTCGGCTTTTAATGTTACTATTTTGGCTTATGATAAATATAAAACTGGTTTTGGGAACGAATTTGTAACAGAATCTAGTGAAGATGAAATAATAAAATATGCTGATGTAATCAGTTTTCATTTACCCCTAACGCCAGAAACATATCATTATGCTTCTGATGATTTTTTTCAACAATTAAAAAGAAAACCTGTAATCATAAACACATCGAGAGGAAGTGTAATAGAGAGTAAATCTTTATTAACAGCTTTACAAAACAAATGGATTTATGGCGTGTTGTTGGATGTTTTGGAAAATGAAAAACTTGATACGTATACTTCAGAAGAAAAAGAAATATTTGAAGCACTGATAGCATTCGAAAATGTGATGATTACCCCACATATCGCTGGTTACTCGCATGAGGCAACATATAAAATGAGTCGGGTGCTTTTGGAAAAATTAGGGATAATTTAATCCCAATTATTTCATTTTACTATATTTGTATTTACACAACGCTTTAGCCAAACTGAAGCGTTGTATTTTTTTATTAGATATTAAACGAATTTAAAATGGCAGCAGATACTAATTACGTAACACAGGATACTTTTGAAAAGATGAGGGAAGAGCTTCACAATATGAAATCGGTAGAGCGCCCAGCAGCGAGTAGTGCTATAGCTGAAGCAAGAGAAAAAGGTGATTTAAAAGAAAACGCTGAGTATGATGCTGCAAAAGAAGCACAAGGAATGCTTGAAGCTAAAATAAAATATCTTGAAGGCGTTATTGCAACCGCTAGAATATTGGATGAATCAAATATCGATTTCAGCAGGGTAAGTATATTAACTAAGGTCACGCTAACCAATATGGCCACAAATAAACAAGTTACCTATCAAATTGTGTCAGAAAAAGAAGCCAGTTTAAAAGATGGAAAAATTTCCGTAACCTCTCCTATCGGGAAAGGCTTATTGGGAAAAGTAGTGGGTGAAATTGCTGAAGTAAATGTACCTGCTGGCGTTTTGAAATTCAAAGTAGAAAACATCACCGTTTAATCATGAGTATTTTTTCTAAAATAATTAGTGGAGAAATCCCTTCTTATAAAATTGCTGAAAACGAAAATTTCTTTGCGTTTCTGGATATTTTTCCGATGACAGAAGGACATGTGTTGGTTGTGCCTAAAATTAATATCGATAAGATTTTCGACTTGCCCGAAAATTATTTAGCGGAGATGTTACTTTTTGCAAAACCCATTGCAAAATCTATCGAGATTTCGTTTCCCTGTAATCGCTGTGGCATCAGTGTAATTGGGTTAGAAGTTCCGCATGCGCACATGCATTTGATTCCAATAAATAGTGCAGACGACCTGAATTTCACAAGGGAGAAATTAAAACTTTCTACTGAGACATTTAAAGAAATTCAACAATCCATTTTATCTAATCTCTAGCATTTATTTTTTCAATCGTTCTGGATTTTTATTTAAAAAATCTGCCCAACCATTTGATTTGCCTTTTGCTATAGGCAAAATTGATTTTTCTTGATAATAATGACAAACCGCTACCGCAAGTGCATCTGTAGCATCCATATATTTTGGTGTTTCTTCAAATGATAAAATTTTCTGCAACATTTTCATCACCTGATCCTTGCCCGCATTTCCATTTCCTGTAATGGATTGTTTGATTTTTTTGGGCGAATACTCACAAATTGAAAGTCCGGATTGCATCGCAGCTGCAAGTGCTACACCCTGAGCCCTTCCTAACTTCAGCATACTTTGCACATTCTTTCCAAAAAATGGTGCTTCAATGGCAAAGCCAGTTGGTTGATGAATCTTTATTAAATCCATAACCTTATCATGAATCTTTTCTAGTCGTTGATAGGCATCATCTTTAGCTGATAATTTCAATACCCCCATATCTACCAAATGAATGCCTTTGGCGTTTACTTCTATCAATCCATAGCCCATAATGATGGTTCCGGGATCGATGCCTAAAATGATTTTTGATGCTTTTTGCAAATGGGGTCTTAATTTTACCAATAAACAGTTACTTGAACAAAAGTATAAAATTAATATTCAATTACATCCTTGGTCCAATGCTCTTTGTGTTGGTGGTGTATAGTTTATACAATCAAATTTCCCAACAACAAGATTTATTGATTAGATGGCAACAGATAAAATCGAGTTGGAAAAATCCGATTTTTTGGTTGGTTTTTTTATTGATGTTTTTAAACTGGGGCATAGAATCACTGAAATGGAAATTACTGTTGAAACCATTAGAAAATATCCGATTTGTCAAAGCTTTTAAATCTGTATTTGCTGGTTGTAGCATCACCATGATTAC
>VFKL01000080.1 GCA_009885535.1 Chitinophagaceae bacterium
AAACAATAACTTGCGTAAAATTACATAAACCGATTTTGTTTTCTTAATCATTATTTTATATGAATGCCAGGCAACTTTTTCTTCAACATGTAGGACAAACATCCGAAGCACCGCTTTGTTTAAATATAGTAAAAGCGTTGGGAAGTAAAATGTGGGATGCAGATGGCAAGGAATTCATAGATTTAATAGCTGGCATAAGTGTTTGTAATATAGGGCATTGTAATCCCAAAGTAGTTGATGCCATTAAAAAACAAGCCGAAGCATATTTGCATATTATGGTTTATGGGGAGTTTGTAGAAAATCCACAAGTAGATTATGCAACGAAATTAACGACACATTTACCGAGAAATTTAAACGCTGTTTTTTTTACGGCGAGTGGGAGTGAAGCTACGGAAGGTGCGATGAAATTAGCGAAGCGATACACAGGTCGTACAAAAATGGTTTCTTTTAAAAATTCATATCATGGCAGCACGCAAGGCGCATTGAGTGTGATGGGTAGCGAATATTGGCAACAAGCATTTCGTCCGCTTTTACCAGGAATTACCCAATTAGAATACAATGACATTGAAGGGTTAAATCAAATTACAGAAGAAACCGCTTGTGTAATTGCTGAGTCGATTCAAGCAGAAGCAGGGGTTAATTTACCTAATCAATCATGGATAACGGCTTTGCGTACACGCTGTACAGAAACAGGAGCTTTACTTATTTTAGATGAGATTCAGTGCGGGTTTGGTAGAAATGGAACGTTGTGGGCATTCGAGCAATTTGATATTGTACCAGATATTTTATTGCTGGGAAAAGCTTTAGGCGGCGGAATGCCTTTAGGCGCATTTGTTTCGGATAAAAAAATTATGGATTCGTTTACATTTAATCCGGTATTAGGACATATTAATACTTTTGGTGGTCATCCGGTTTCTTGTGCTGCAGGGTTAGCTGCTTTTGAAGTGTTATTGGAGGAAAAAATTATCGATCATATAAAATCAAAGGAACTACTTTTTTTATCTAAATTAAAACATAACAAAATAAATAAAGTATCAAGTAGGGGATTAATGATAGCAGTTCATTTTGATTCCTTTGAAACCAATAAAAAAGTAATAGACGCATTGATTGAAAAAGGCGTTTTTACAGATTGGTTTTTATTTGCAGCTCATGCTTTAAGAATTTCACCACCGTTAAATATTTCTGATGATGAAATTGAAAAGGCTTGTGGAGTTATTATGGAAGTGTTGAATGGCGAGACAATTTAAAAGTGAAAAAGCCTGTCCGCCGCGGCGGATAAAAAGTAAAAAAAATGCCAATAATTTTAGATGAAAATTTAAAATCTGAGCATCATCAATTTTGAATTTTTACTTTTCAATTTTGACATGATTAAAGACAACAATTTTTATTACACCATCTCTAGAAATCCAATCCCAATGAAACATACATTATTGGCTTACCACCAAAGAAAGTATTCATTGGCCAACTGATATCGTATTTCATAAAGTATCCAAACAGCGTACTTCTTGCGCCAAATCCATATCCACCTACAAACGGACCAACGCCACCAGTTTTTACTTTTACGGTTACTGGACCTGGGATTTGATCGCCATTTGGTAGTGTAATTGGCGTATTGTAAGTCGTTTCTGGACGCTTTATTTTTTTTACTGAACCATTCCAAGCAGAACCTAAATCAATAAACTGTGTAATTTGAAAATCCCTTAAAAATGCATTGTTTGATATCTTATCAAAAATGGTTGACATAACTGGCAATCTGAATTCACTGTTTAATACAATAGCATTATTTCCATTCGATATATTTTGGATATAGCCCCTCATATTTAAAGCCAAACTTTGAAAAGCATAAGTTGCATCTTGTGCAGGGGCATTAGAGCTGTTGAAATAGCGCTCTCTTGTGGTACCTGGTTTTACATTATTGCCAAACATCAACCATCCATCAACACCACCCAAATAATAAATAATTTTTTGATTGCCCCAACTGAAATCACCGGCAGCACGTCCCGCCCAAATAAAGTTTTTATAAATCGGATAATAATAACGTGCATCAAAACCAAAATTAAACATCGTAGCTCCAACGCCTTCTACCAAACCCCTTACCTGACGATTCCAATCAATAAATGTTTTATACCGAAGTCCGTTCCAAATGTTATTCATCTTATTCAAGCTATTGTCGTGCACATATTCTAAATGTGTATTTGAATAAATCTTTGATTGATTATCAAACGAAGCACTCAATTGATCTAGGTTTGAAACTGCCATCAAATCGGAACGTATGCCCGATGACAAACGTATACTTTTTGTTTCATCAAATGGATAACTCACATTCCCCATGTAAAAATTCGTTACCATTTTTCCTGGATATGTAGCCAAAATATTCCCTTGCCCATCTACAATATTGGCATCTGTTCCCAACACGTTTCTGTAATACGAAACGCCCCAATCTATTCTTCTTCTTAGATTTTGATAACTTACAAACCATTCATTATCTTTTAGATTGGTGCCTATTTTAAAACCACCCAACACTTTTTTATCTTCCATCAAATCAGAAGTGCCCAAAGTTATTAAACCATTTAAAGGAGTGTTGCTGCTCAACATGATTGGACCTGACCCACCTCCATAAGGTTGGTATTTATTAAATAATACGGTTGTACTAAAACTTGCCGAACCAAAATCTGCAGAGAATTTAATCGGCTTGTAGGCATATAATTTTGCGCGATCAAGTACATTGTTTTCGTTTGTAATTAATACCGATGATATTGTTGAACCAACAGCGGTGCTATCCGTTTTTTCTTTTTCAAATTCGCTTTGAAATTCAGATTCGGGTTTTAATTTCACATCATTTCCTGAAACATTTTTAGCACCAGCAACTTTAGTTTTCCTGCTTTCACGCATCAATTTTTTCCCAAATTCTGTAGGTTGCGCAGTTACATTTCTGTTTGAAAGCGCGTTCACATCAAGTTTCAATTTGTAAAGATTCTTTTCATTTCCCGAACGAGTAACTTCACTTAAAATTCTATCATCTCCTGCTGATTTGGTTTCCGCCAAACTACTTTCATAATTCGTTAATGGAAAGCTATATGTTGAATCTGAGGTCATTCTTACAACGGCTACCGAATCTATTTCGATTTTTTGTTGCGCTTGTAATGCACTGTCTATCTCTATTTTAGTTGGATTGCGCAAGATGTCGTCACCAATTAAAATCAACGTGTCTGATCCCATATTTTTTGTGGTGAAAAATCCGGCATATCTATTTGCGATGCCATTTTCATCACTTACAAAAGTGAAATGGTTAACATTGTATTGCGCTGGATATCTTGCATTCCCATATTTTAAATCCGTTAGTTTCGTGATTTGATTCAACTCTGCTTTATCGCCAAAATTAGTAACCATGAAGATATTGTATCTGTTGTCGCTTGGCAGTATCGTATCGCCATTTTCTGCAGTTGCAGTTGGGCGATTACTCGCAAATACAATTCCGGTTTTATTTGGGAAGCTTACAAATGTAGCATCCAAATCATCGTACACATCGTTTGTGATTTGAGTGAGTTTTTCTTTTTCTAAATCAAAAGTAAAGATATCGGTATGTCCATTTTTTACGGCTGATAATAATAACGTTCTACTATTCAGCATATATTTCATATCCTGTATTTGGTCCAATTTATCGGTCAAATCAATTTCCCATTTTTTCTCTTTTGTGGTTGCATCAAATAAAAGCAACAGCAGTTTTCCCCTTTCGGAATAAGCAATTGTAAATTTCGTTCCCTTTGGATCCCAAGCCATCATTGGGTAATTGGGGTTGATGTTTTTTTGAGTTGTTCTGATGCCAAATTTCAACAAAGTGGTATTTTCGTATTCATCATTTAATAAAACACGAACAATGCCTTTTTTAAATTGTGTTACTAAATAGGAATTGTTTTTCTTAATTGGATTTACATTGAATCGATAATAATCCATTTGAGGTGTAATATCAAAGCCATCTACATAACTGCCTTTTGGATATGCTTTGCGTTTTCTTAAATCATTTTCATACTTTTCTTCTTCATAAATCATAAACTCAGCCAACAATGCTTTGAACGATTTTTTGGTGATTTGCAAACTTGCTTTGTTAATGCTCTTGTTTGTACGCGCAACATAAAGAAAGAATGTTACGTTTTCTTTCTTATATTTTTCTTCAATAAAATACCAAAATGCATGTCCGGCCAAAGCTGGATTTGCTGCACTAAATTTTGAAAATTTTGTGTAATCACCGCTGAGTATTTCTCCTTTTAATTCATCATCCAAAGCCGTATTCCAATGTTCTGCCAAATAAGCAACGTAGCCATCGGTAAGCCATTTGGGCAAATCTAAAAAAGTTTGATTGCTGGCCACTTCGCCCAAATTATCGCCAAAAAGCATATTTTTTGTAATCACATCCGCAATGCCTTCCCTGACTTTAATTTTTAATTTTTCATGATTGCCATCGAAATAAACCAACATTTTATTGTTGACCAATTGAGTAGAACTGCCGCTATTTAAAATATCAGTATTTAATCCCACATTAGATTGCTGAAAATCATTGTAGTTGTTGTACACCAAAATATTTGCCCTTCTTTGTAAACTATATTCTGCGGCTTGTTCAATATCATTTAATTCTTTTTCGGCTACTTGCAATACATATTTTGCCAACTCCTGTCCATTCGAATAAAAATACACATTGAAGTTATCTGTTTGATAATAATTCCATTTTAGCTTTTTAAATTGAACCCTATTTTTACCAAAGGTTACAGCATTCACTTGAGCATGAACATTGTTGAAAAAACAACATAAAAAAAATGAAAACAAAAATAATCTACTGAACTTTGGCATATCGATTTCGTATTAATAAATACTAAATTAGTTGATTAAGATTAATCCTTAAAACAAAATTCTTTTCAATGTTTACCATAAAATGTTTTCAATTTAGCCCAATCCAAGAAAATACCTATTTGCTGTTTAATGAATTTAACAATTGTATCATCATCGATCCAGGTTGTTATTTTGAGGAAGAACGCGAAATTCTTGCTCAATATATTTTATCTAATCGGTTAAAACCACAAATATTACTCAATACCCATTGCCATTTAGATCATGTTTTTGGAAATAAATTTATTAATGAAACATATCAATTGATTCCTCAAATACATCCAAACGAAAAACAGGTGTTGGATTATGCACCTACAAGTGGTTTGATGTATAACTTGCCATTTGATAATTACGTCGGGCCTTTAAAATTTATTGAAGCAGGTGAAAAAATACAATTGGATAATGATGAGTTAATATCCATTTTCACACCTGGACATAGCCCTGGCAGTTTGAGTTTTTATTGTAAATCACAACATTTTTTAATTGGTGGTGATGTTTTATTTCAAAGAAGCATTGGCCGAACAGATCTTCCGGGCGGCAATTTAGAAACGCTGATTTCGAGCATAAAAAATGAATTATTTGTATTACCCGATGAAACCATTGTGTATAGTGGTCATGGGGGAAAAACAAATATTGGAGATGAAAAAAGGGAGAATCCGTTTTTGGGATAATTATTGCGAATAGACTTAGCTTTTGAATTTATGCCTATGATTTGCTGATTTAGCTGGATCAAATTTTGGTGTACAACTTTGTACACACAAGGAAATGATTATGAATGCAAATATTATTTTTTTCATTTGTAAAGATTTTAGAGATAAAAACATTGTCTATCAATCAACAATTTAATCAGAATTTTTAAAAAATATAATGACATTAGAATCTACTATTGCGTTTTGGCTGATTTCCTTTTTATTTTTAAATACTTTGACAAAGTTCAACTAATACCCCATTTGTTCCTTTAGGATGTAAAAAGCAAACCAATTTATTATCTGCTCCTTTTTTGGGAGTCTCATTCAATAACTGAAATCCTTCGTTGGATAGTCGTTTCATTTCGGCTTCGATATCTTTTACTTCAAAAGCGATATGATGAATGCCCTCGCCTTTTTTTTCTATGAATTTAGAAATTACGCCATCTGAAGTTGAGCTTTCTAGCAATTCAATTTTGGTGCTGCCCGTTTGAAAAAAAGCGGTATTAACTTTTTCAGAATCAACGGTTTCTGTTTTATAGCAGTTGGTATTAAGCAACAATTCAAAAAGTGGAATAGAAACGTCAAGGTTTTTTACGGCAATGCCAATATGTTCAACTTCTTGCATAATTAATTTTAAAAGTTTATTAGATGTTTACGAAATCCGCTAATTAATTAAGCGAAATGAATTAACTCTAGCAAAATAAAACCTTTTACACTAATTTCGTGTTATTAATGAGTATTAAAAACTCAAACTATTTATATGCTACATTTACCTATTTACTTAGACAACAACTCTACAACACCAATGGATCCGCGTGTTTTAGAGGCTATGACGCCTTATTTTTTAAACCATTTCGGAAATTCTGCCAGCAGAAACCATCCTTTTGGTTGGGCTGCAGAAGAAGCAGTTGATTACGCTCGTGAGCAAGTTGCCAAATTAATTGGTGCTGATCCAAAAGAAATCATCTTTACCTCCGGCGCTACAGAGGCCGATAATTTAGGTGTTAAAGGCGTTTATGAAATGTATGCCAGCAAAGGAAATCACATCATCACCGCAACTACTGAACATAAAGCGGTTATTGATACTTGCAAGCATATTGAAAAGCTAGGTGGCGAGGTTACTTATCTACAAGTTGAACCTGATGGATTAATTGATCTTGTAGCATTAGAAGCAGCCATCAAACCCAATACTATTTTAATTTCTATCATGTACGCGAATAATGAGATTGGAACTGTAATGCCAATGAAGGAAATTAGTGCAATTGCCCGCAAGCATGGGGTTTTGGTTTTTACAGATGGTACACAAGCAGTAGGTAAAATTCCAGTTGATGTTAATAAAGATGGCATTGATTTAATGGCTTTTACAGCGCATAAAATGTACGGTCCAAAAGGCGTTGGTGCATTATACGTTCGCAGAAAAAACCCAAGGGTAAAAGTTACCGCACAAATGGACGGCGGCGGTCACGAGCGCGGCATGAGAAGTGGTACTTTAAACGTTCCTGGGATTGTAGGTTTTGGAAAGGCTTGCGAACTTTGTATGCTTGAAATGGAATCAGATGCAGCTAGAACCAGTAAATTAAGAGATAAATTACAAGCGGCTTTATTGCAAATAGAAGAGTCTTATGTAAACGGAAGCACAGAACATCGTTTACCACACGTTGCCAATATTTCATTCAAACATGTTGAAGGAGAAGGTTTGTTAATGGGTTTCAATAAAAATATCGCGTTAAGTTCAGGCTCGGCTTGTACTTCAGCATCTTTAGAACCTTCTTATGTGTTGAAAGCACTTGGTTTAGGAGATGATTTGGCACATAGTTCTTTGCGTTTTGGACTAAGTCGTTTTACAACTGAAGAAGAAATCGATTATACCATTAAGTCAATTACGGATACGGTGTTGAAATTAAGAGAAATGAGTCCGCTTTGGGAAATGTATAAAGAAGGAATTGATTTAGACAGTATTGAATGGGCAGCACATTAATAAAAAACAATCATTTAGAAATAACTTATAAAAATAAAAGAAATGGCATATTCAGAAAAAGTAATCGACCATTATCAAAATCCTAAAAATGTAGGAACACTTGATAAATCTAGCAAAAACGTAGGTACAGGATTAGTGGGAGCGCCAGAGTGTGGTGATGTTATGCGTTTGCAAATTGAAGTAAATCATGAAACAGGAATGATTACAGACGCAAAGTTCAAAACCTTTGGATGTGGATCTGCAATTGCTTCTTCATCTTTGGCTACAGAATGGCTAAAAGGTAAAAGTGTTGATGAAGCACTTAGCATCGATAACATGACAATTGTTGAAGAATTAAATCTTCCTCCAGTTAAAATTCACTGTTCTGTTTTAGCAGAAGATGCAATCAAAGCAGCGATAAACGACTACAGAGAAAAAAATGGTATGGAGAAAATAAAATTCGAAGAGAGCGTAATTCACTAATTTTTATTTGATATGGTTGCAACAGATAATGGCATTTATATCAGTGATAAAGCCAAAGAAAAAGTAATTCATTTAATGCAAGAAGCTGGGGTGGAAAATGAACCAAATTATTTTCTACGCGTTGGTGTTGTAGGTGGTGGTTGCAGCGGGTTAAGCTACAAACTTGATTTTGATAATGAAGTAAAACCTATGGATCAAGTGTTTGAAGATAAAGGCATTAAAATAGTTACAGATTTGAAAAGCTTCCTTTATTTGGTAAATACCGAACTTGA
>VFKL01000054.1 GCA_009885535.1 Chitinophagaceae bacterium
TCTTCTTCCACCATGTATGCCACTTATAATTCGCATTGGGATAATTCAGTAAGGTGGGTAAAAAAATGTTTGGGAAATTGATCTAACGTTTCAACAAATGAAAATTGATTGTCGTGTTGCTCTAAATTTACATTCAAAAAATAATTATAAATGTGTTCGTAAAGCGTTGAGTCTACCGAAATCATTCCAGATATATTTATTATTATTTCGGAAGGTGATATATCATGCTGCTTGCAACAATTCAATAAATAATACACCACATTTTCTGGTGATTTGATTTGGTATTGCTGTGTAAATATTAAAGATCTATTATTTTGTAAAATCAATTTTATAGAATCATAAAACACCAAACAACGAATGACATATCCTTCTGATGTTTTGCTAATTTGATGACTGGAAGAATGATAATATTTTGCTTCTGGGAAATTCAATTTGAAATAATTAATTACATTATTAGGGACTCTGTACAAATTAAACATTTCGTATTCCTTTATCGAATCAATTTTAATTTCTTCTTCAAATCCTTCGCCATGCATCAAGTTAATCATGTGGTCATTGAGCATCGGATTATAATATTTTTGAGGAACAAACAACGAGGCTTTGAAATTATAAAATACCCGAATCTCTTTAATTTGACTTCGATTTATTTCAACGTTTTTAAACAAGGTTAATAGGTCTTCGTAAATCTCATCGCCCAAGTCAATTCCAAACACCAACAAGCCATTTACGTGATTTGATTTATCATGTAATATCATTATTGAAATTCCGAAATCTCCAATTTCTGCAATTATTTTTACCTGATTATCTTGAGTCCAATCATGCGGAATGTTACAAATTGTTTTCAAAATATAATTTTGGTGGCAAATTAAGAATAAATTTGTTTATAATATGGAAACAGGCTTCAAGAAAAATGAACTAAGTGTTCAAATAGGCAATAAACAAATTTTATCTATCGCTCTTCCCATCACATTGGCGATTTTAGTACCTCAATTAAATTTATTAATAAACAGTATTTTTTTAGGGCATTTGAGCAGAGAGGCTCTAGGAAATGCTGGCGTTACTGGTGTTTTTTACATGATTTTTGCTGTAGCCGGACATGGTTTGAATAGTGCTATGCAATCTGTTTTTTCGGGTTATGCGGGAAATGATAAACCTGAATTATTTAAAACGGTACTTTCTCAAGGGGTTAGAATCAGTTTGCAACTTGCCTTTTCTTTCATGTTATTTACTTGGATTTTTGCGCCTTTGATTTTTAAAAATGTGGCCGACCCATTAGCGTACCCTCAAGAAATGTCATTTTTAAATATTCGTATTGCTGGCCTACCCTTCCTATTTCTTTTTCAAATGGGAAATGCATTTTTGATCTCTTCATTAAACAGCAGATTGCTCATTATTGGTTTTGTATTAGAAGCATTAATTAATATTTTATTTGATTATTTACTCATTTTTGGAAAGTTTGGATTCCCTCAAATGGGATTTAATGGAGCAGCGATTGCTTCTGTTATTGCAGAGTTTTCAGGCATGATTGCTGTATTTTCTGTAATTCATATTTCAGGGTTAAAAAAGAAATTTTCTTTACTTTCTACATTTGCTCACAATAAAGAAATAAGTAAAAAAATCATTCGAATAGCTTTTCCACTGATTCTTCAATTTATTATTAGCCTTACCACTTGGTTAGTATTTTTTCTTTTGATTGAAACAAGAGGTCCTGTTGAAAAAGCAATCAGTAATGCAATGCGCAATGTGTTTGGTTTGGCAGGTATTTTTATTTGGGCTTTTGCCGGAACTTGTAATAATATGGTTGCCAATTTAATTGGACAAGGCAAACAAGATTGGGTTATTCCTACAGTTAAACGCATTTCATTATGGAGTTTGGGATTTTGCGTTTTAATTGTTTTATTACTAAACATTCAACCTTTATTTTTCTTCTCCCTTTTTGGTCAAGATCAAAGTTTTTTGGATGTTGGAATCCCTGTTATTAGAGTGGTATCTTTGGGCATGATTTTTATGAGCGTTTCAAATGTATGGTTAAATGCAGTTACTGGAACGGGAAAAACGAAAGTAAGTTTGGTCATTGAAATCATAACTATTTCCCTCTATTTGGTATACACCCTTTATTTTATGAAGTATAATTACATCTCTCTAGCAATGGCATGGAGTAATGAATTTGTATATTGGACTTCCATTTTATTGCTTACCTCAGGATATATGTTCTCTAAACGTTGGCAAAAGTTACCAACAAAGCTTGATAAGCTTGATAATTAATGGTAATTTACTCTATAGCAATAAACCAAAATTTAACCAATAAAAAAACAATCATTTCGACTATTTCAGTTTAGTTTTTTTATAATTTTCTTGATTACTGATTTTAATTTTTATATTTTTAACCCTTGATTAGCAAAGAAACCATACAGCAAATTCAAAGTAGAATCGACATTGTAGATATCATTAGCACATTCGTAAAATTAAAAAAAAGAGGTACTAATTATCTGGGAAACTGTCCGTTTCATAATGAAAAATCGCCTTCTTTTACGGTTTCTCCTTCCAAAGAAATATATAAATGTTTTGGTTGTGGCAAAAGCGGCAATTCCATAGGTTTTGTTATGGATCACGAGAAATACAGTTATGTTGAAGCACTTCGTTGGCTAGCTGCAAAATATAATGTTGATATTGAAGAAACAGAAACTTCGCCAGAATTTAAAATCTTACAACAAGCTTCAGAAAGCTTATTTATCATCAATCATTTTGCGCGTGATTATTTTTCAAAAGCATTGTTTGAAACAGAAGAAGGAACAGACATTGCGATGAGTTATTTAAACTCTAGAGGTTTTAATGAAGAAATAATCAAGAAGTTTCAGCTGGGATATAATCCTCAAGCGCGTGACGGGTTTACACAAGCAGCCATTTCAGCTCAATACAATCAAGAGCTACTGATTAAATCAGGACTTGTTGCAAATAGAGATGAGCGATTGTCCGATAATTACCGTGGAAGAATAATTTTCCCGATTCATAACCAAAGTGGCAAAGTACTTGGATTTGGTGCGAGGGTGATTAAATCAAATGATAAGTCGCCTAAATATATCAATACGCCTGAAACGGAAATTTATGTAAAAAGTAAAGTGCTTTATGGCGCATATTTTGCTAAATCGACAATTGACAAAACCAATGAATGTTTATTGGTAGAAGGTTACACCGATGTGGTGAGTTTGCATCAAGCTGGAATTGAAAATGTAGTGGCCAGTGGAGGTACTTCGCTTACTATTGAACAGCTTAGATTAATAAAAAAGTACACCAAAAACCTAACCATTATTTATGATGGAGATGGTGCGGGTATTAAAGCTGCACTTCGTGGTCTGGATTTGGCTGTTGAAGAAGGACTGGAAGTAAAGCTGGTATTAATACCTGATAATGAAGACCCCGACAGTTATGTAAATAAAATCGGTAAAGAGGCATTTATTGAATTTGTAAAAAATGAAAAAAAAGATTTTATACTTTTTCAACTTGAAATTGCTTTAAAAGATGCAAAAGGGGATTCCGTAAAAAAATCTGCTGTTGTAAACCAAATTGCAGAAACCATTTCTAAAATTAATAAATCCGAAGATTTTACAAAACGCCAAGATTATATAAGAAATGTTTCTGAAATTCTTAAAATTGAAGAAGCGGGTTTTAATGCTTTGGTAAACAATATCATTCGAAACAGAATTTCTAAAGAAGAAACGAAATCGAATGGTATAAATGTTTCGGAAATTCAAATTGAAACATCCGAAGATTTAATAAATAAAGTAGATGATTTATTAAATAAAGACGAACGTCAAGAGCAGGCATTGGTGAGAAGTTTGATTGAATTTGGTCAGAAGCTTTGGGATGAAAGTACAACTGTAGCTAAATATATAATTTCTGCATTGGACGAATTGGAATTAAATCAGATGATTGAAAATAAATTGCTGATAACAATTATTGAAGAATATAGAAATGCCAATAATGCTGGCGAGACACCAAACGCAAAGTTTTTTTTATATCATGAAGACGAAACCATAAAAAATATGGTCATAAAATTAATGGAAGAACAGACAGAAATTAGTCCCAATTGGAAATATTACTACCAAGGTTATATTGCTACAAGAGAAGATTTATACAAAGAAGAAGTCAATTCAACTTTAAATTATCTTCAACTAAGAAAAATAAAAAAACTAATCATGGAAAACCAGGCGGAATTAGAAAAAACAAACGACCCTGAACAGCAATTTGTTTGTATACAAATCCATCAGATGTTAAAGAAAATGGAGAAAGAAATTACCCAACAAACGGGAATAGTGATCTATAAATAATACCAATTGTAATTACTTTTTCACTACTGTCCGATAAAAAATAAAAAAATGGGCCATATGCATTAAACCCAGATTTTTCAGTTGAAATCTATTACAAGAAAAAAATGTTGCAAATACAAGCGTTTGCTTGACTTTTTGATCTTATCATATTTCAATATGCTCTCGACCAAA
>VFKL01000052.1 GCA_009885535.1 Chitinophagaceae bacterium
ATCATCATAGGCACGCACGCTTTACTCAGCAAAGATGTAAAGTTTAAAGATTTGGGTGTAATGATTATTGATGAAGAGCAAAAATTTGGCGTAACCGCAAAAGAAAAATTAAAACAACTACGCGCTACAGTAGACTCGCTTACACTAACGGCAACCCCTATCCCAAGAACTTTACAATTTAGTTTGATGGGCGCAAGAGATTTGAGCATCATCAATACGCCTCCGCCAAACAGACAACCCATTCAAACTGAAGTTGCTGTATTTAATGAAGACAGTATCAGAGATATTATTTATTATGAGACAGAACGCGGCGGACAAGTATTTTTTATACATAACCGTGTAAAAGGTTTGCCGGAAATGAAAAGTTTTATTCAAGGGCTTTGTCCGGATATTAGTATTGCCTTTGCGCATGGCCAAATGGAGGGTGATCAACTGGAAGATACCATTCTTGATTTCATGGATAAAAAATACGATGTGCTGGTATGTACCAACATTGTAGAAAGTGGTGTTGATATTCCAAATGTAAATACCATCATTGTAAACAATGCACACCAGTTTGGACTAAGCGATTTGCATCAATTAAGAGGTCGTGTAGGAAGAAGCAATAAAAAAGCATTTTGTTATTTACTTGCGCCGCCAATGAGTACGCTCCCTACAGATAGTAGAAAACGTCTTTCAACATTGGAACAATACAGTGATTTGGGCAGTGGGTTTCAAATTGCCATGCGCGACTTAGATATACGTGGCGCAGGAAATATGCTTGGTGGTGAACAAAGTGGTTTCATCTCTGAAATTGGATTTGAAATGTATCAGAAAATTTTGGATGAAGCCGTGCGTGAATTGAAGCGAAATAATTTTAAAGAATTGTTTAAAGAAGAAATCAGCAAACAAGATGATTTTGTAAAAGACTGCACATTTGATACCGATCTTGAAATTTTGATTCCTGACAAATATGTAGAAAGCATTACAGAAAGATTGAGTTTATATTCGAGGTTAGACAATTGCGAAACAGAAGCAGACTTGATTGATTTTCATGCAGAAATGGTGGATAGATTTGGTGCGGTTCCACCAGAAGCCGAAGATTTATTTACGATTGTACGTTGCAGAAAAATGGCGGTAGACTTAGGCTTTGAAAAGCTTTTACTCCGAAACGAAACCATGAAATGCTTTTTTGTAAGTAACCCTGATTCTCCTTATTTCCAAAGTGAAACCTTTAATAGAATATTGATGTTTTTACAAACGGGCACCAATAAAGCGCGTTTAAAACAAGTAGGTAGAAACGGAATTTTAATTGTAGAAAACATCAAAATAATGAACCATATTTACGCGTTCATTTTACGCATGCACAATCATGTGAAAAAATTACCTAATCAATAAGAATGTTCGTTTAATGGGCAATGCATTGTTTCTGTAATCAATGCCCTTTGCAATACAAACATACGTTCCAGCCGGTTGCTTTATTCCTTTGTATTCACCATTCCAACCTTTGTATGCTTTTGTTGAATAAAATAATTGTTGCCCAAAACGATTATAAATAGCAAAATATTCAAATCGTTTTAACCCAACAGGGAATGGCTTAAACAAATCATTCAATCCATCTCCATTTGGTGTAAATGCATTGGGAAAAAATATTTGAGGCTGTCCATCATACACTTTTATTTTTAAGGTGTCGTAGCTTTTGCAGCCTGTTGGCGTGAATGCCACCACATAATACGTTTGATCTGAAGAAACGATAGCAATGGGATTTGGAATATTATCAGCACTCAATCCAATAGATGGACTCCATTGATAACTGAAACCACCGGTTGCATTTAATTGAATCGGTTGGTTGGTAACAACAATCGTATCATTTCCGGCAAATACATTTGTTCCATAAATATTTATACTTTCTACTGCTGTGTCTTTACACCCTTCAATTGAAGTTGCATAAAGTGTTATGGTGTATTGACCGTTGTTTGTATAGGTGTGTGAAACAGGTGATCCCGCTCCTTGAGCGCCGTCTCCAAAATTCCATTGCCATTGGTTGATGCCAATGCTGGTAGTAGTTTCTCCGGATGTGATTTGAACCAATGCGTTTTTACACGTATCATTAAACTGCATATCCACAACCGGATTTTTGATCAGTTTAAATGTGTGAAAAACGGTATCGCTAAAGCAACCTAAATTACTTGTAGCGACTAGCCCAACTTGTACATTTCCAAAAGGGAAATATCCAATTGTGTTTTGAGTTGTACTAAATGTGGTTGAATTATATATCCAATTCCATTGGTTCAAACTGCCATTTTGTAATGTTGTAATATCTGTAAGTCGAATGCTGCTGTCATTACAAATAGGCTGACTGAAATTAAAATTAGCCAATGGTTTATCTGCAACATTTAATGTGGTGGTTAACGTATCCGATTTACAACCCCTTGAATTAAATACAACATGTTTAATGGTTTTAGGACCAGGAGTTGTAAACGTAAAATTTGGATTACATTGATTTGAGGTTTGGCCATTTCCAAAATCCCACCAGCAATTTGTAATGGCTAAACCATCCGCTGAATAAGAAGAATCTTGAAATTGTGCTTGTTGTCTTTCACAAAGAATGATGGATTTTATTTTTGCGACTGGCTTATCAGAAACAAAAACATTTTTAGTAATGGCGGTTCCTGCGCAAGCATTTGTGCCGGAAGAAGAAGTGATTAAACTAACGGAATGATTACCTGGATTGGTGAACACATGCGTTGGGTTTTGTATGATTGCAGGAGCGCTGCTGTCTCCGTAGAACCATTGCCAATAATTTATGGGCGTTGTTGTACTTCCGTTTACAAAAGACTGATCGGTAAATATGGTTGGGGTGCCCAAACAAACAGAATCGGTGAAACTGAAATTAATGGTGGGGCGTGGACTAACGGTTATGGTAGTTCGTAAAGTATCCGACAAACAACCTTCAGCAGTTTTTACAACAAACTTTATATTTTTTATTCCAGGAGTAGTGTAAGTGGTTAATACAAATTGTGATGTAGATGTTAACCCATTGTTGTCTAAATCCCAAAACCAATTGTTTATTGTACCAAATGTTACTGTAGAAGTATCCACCAATTGTACGGGTGAATTTTGACAAGAAGCGGTGTATGAAAAACCTGCAATGGGTTTGCCGCCAATTCGTAGTGGTTGTGTGTAGGTTTCGCTACAACCATCAAAACCATAAACAGTATAGGTGATGGTATAATCGCCTCCAACCGTATATGTGTGAATTGGATTTTGATTTACAGAATCAATAGGGCTACCATCTCCGAAATTCCAATAAAATTTTACAATGCCTGCAAATGAAGTGGTAGAATCTATAAATGAAACGGGTTGATTGACACATTTTATTTGGTTAGGAAGAAACCTAAATCGTGGCGTTAATTCAGTGCAGAATTTTTGAACATTTGAAAGCCCGCCTGTTGCGCCAGCGAAACCCCAATAAACCAATCCATTTCCTCCGAATGTGGTATTTACAAAATCATTTGTTACGTTTAAACGTGGTTGGCCATCAAAATACACCTGCATATTTTTTGTAACTGCATTCCATACTACACGTAATTTATGATCTATACAATCTTCAATATTATCGCTTGTGGCAGAAGCTCTTGTGATAGGGGTAATTGTGTTTGGAGAGTTGTGGCTTGTTGCTCCATTTAATTGAATAGCTATATGGTCATATGCAGGGTCATTATCATTTATATTAGTTGCGTCAACATTTTGATAGGTATCTAACGTAATAGCTAAAGACGGGGCCAAACCCGAAATAGCCATACCTCCGCCTGCAGGTGAGGAAGAAATTGTTGAAGTTCCAAATGGCTGCAAAACAAATGCCATTCCATCAGCACCATTACCATCACTACAACCCAAAAAAACCTGAAAAGTAAAATCAAATGATTGATTTAGATTGATTCGATTGTTATTCCAAACACTCCCTTTTAAAAAAGTACTATTGGATGTAACTGTATAACATCTACAACTATTTTGAAATGCAGATCCATTTACAGTGTATTGCGCATTACTTGAATTAAATAAAAAGATCATTGCAAATAATGTCAATTTGCATATCAATAAAAATTGCTTCATTAAGTTTAACTTTTAACTTCTTTAAATTTTTAACTCAGGTTTTAAAAAAGTACAATTTATGTTATAATCTCTATAAATAGACAAGAAGTTATTTTGGGTAATAACCGGTTGTGGAAAAAAGCAATAATCTAAGTGAAAAGTAAAAAGTAAAAAATTAAAAGGGATATTATCAATTTTAGTGCATCATCGTACAAGATTTCTGTCAACTACATTTTGAATTTTTACTTTTAACTTTTGAATTACTACAAAAAAAGCATTGTGTTAAATAAAAAAAGCCGTTCCAAATAGAACGGCTAAAATTAATTTTTCTAAGAATTACCAAGCTTGTTTTGCAACACCGTTTTTAACGGCTTCTAAAGCGGTTGCTTCTCCTAGCATTGTAGTCATTTTGTTTCCTTTTCCATCATGACCTTGAGCCATATAACCACCGCGAGCTGTTTTGGTAATTACTGCATCTTGCATTGGAACATTTTTTTCTTTGGTTTTCATGCAATAAGCCGTTAACATTTTTGACATTTGAATATAATTTATAGTTAGTAAATAAAGAACGAATTTTTCGCTCGGACAACAAGCTACTAAAAAAAATGAATTTTCCCAAAAACAATAAAAAAGATATGTCCACATTATGTGGACTACTTTTTATAGCCTCTTTTACACGTCGATTTTTGCATATTTAGCATGCGATTCGATAAATGCCCTTCTTGGTGGCACCTCGTCTCCCATTAACATGCTGAAAACCCCATCTGCATTGGTTAAACTATCAATGGTAACTTGCTTTAAAGTTCTTGTCATTGGGTTCATTGTAGTTTCCCACAATTGCTCCGCGTTCATCTCTCCCAAACCTTTATATCGCTGAATCGTAACGCTATCGTCTTTCCCTTGACCAATTTTAGTTACCAATAATTTACGCTCTTCATCATTCCAAGCATATTCTTGATCCTTTGATTTTTTTACCAAATACAAAGGTGGTTGTGCAATATATACAAATCCTTGTTCCACCAATTCCTTCATATATCGGAAAATAAATGTCAAGATTAATGTAGCGATATGACTTCCATCCACATCAGCATCCGTCATGATAATCAACTTATGATAACGCAACTTAGATATGTCTAATGCTTTTGCATCTTCCAATGTTCCAATTTTTACGCCAAGTGCGGTAAACATATTTCTAATCTCCTCATTGTCGTAAATCTTATGTTCCATTGCTTTTTCTACATTCAGAATTTTACCTCTCAATGGAAGAATCGCTTGAAAACTTCTATCTCTACCTTGCTTTGCAGTTCCACCCGCCGAGTCTCCTTCCACAAGAAACAACTCACATTTGCCTGGATCTTTTTCTGAACAATCTGCTAACTTACCTGGCAATCCACCACCTACTAAAACACTTTTACGTTGCACCATATCACGTGCACGCTTAGCGGCTGCTCTTGCCTGTGCGGCTAATATTACTTTTTGGATAATCGTTTTTGCATCACGTGGATTCTCTTCTAAATAAGCTTCTAAAACGCGGCTTAATGTAGTATCCACGATTCCCATTACTTCACTGTTTCCCAATTTGGTTTTTGTTTGTCCTTCAAATTGAGGCTCAGGTACTTTTACGGAGATAATCGCTGAAATTCCTTCTCTGAAATCATCTCCTTCAATAGCCACTTTTGCTTTTTCAAACATCCCCTGTTTTTCGCCGTAGCTTTTAAACACACGGGTAATAGAACGACGGAAGCCAGCAACGTGTGTGCCGCCTTCAATGGTGTTGATATTATTAACGTAACTAAAAAGATGCTCTTGATAGCTGGCATTATACACCATCGCTACTTCAACAGCCACATTGCTTTTTTCATCGTATCCATCACAATAAATGGTAACCGGAATTAAAGGTGTTCTATTGGCAATTTTGTCAATGGCTTCTACAAATTCTACAATTCCGCCTTCGCTATAAAATGTTTTTGTGTAATGTTTGCCATCGTCGCCCAATTCGCGCAAATCATTTAAAATAATCGTGATTTTTCTATTTAAAAAAGCAAGTTCTTTTAATCTGCCTTCCAAAATATCTTTAATGTATTCGGTAGTAGTAAAAATGCTTCCATCAGGCCAAAACTGAACGCGGGTACCTGTTGTATCAGAAACGCCAATTTCTCTAACTGGATATTGCGGAATTCCGATAGCATATTCTTGTTCAAATTTTTTGCCTTCTCTGTTAACCGTAACATGCAATTTTGTACTTAATGCATTTACACAACTTACCCCAACGCCGTGCAAACCACCAGAAACTTTATAAGAGCCTTTGTCAAATTTTCCACCGGCATGAAGAACAGTCATTACTACTTCTAACGCACTTCTATTTTCCTTGGTGTGCATTCCTGTTGGAATACCCCTACCATCATCTTCTACCGTGATTGAATTGTCTTCGTTTATAATTACGGTTATGTTTTTACAATGTCCGGCTAAAGCCTCATCAATTGAGTTATCCACTACTTCATACACCAAATGATGCAAACCTTTTACACTGATATCACCAATATACATTGCAGGTCTTTTACGAACGGCTTCTAACCCTTCTAAAACTTGAATGCTATCGGCTCCATAACTAGTATTTTCTGGAACGGGAATTACTTCTTCTATTTCTGTGCTCATAATTACTAAAAATACTTTAAATTTTTCGAATTTGTATTTAGGCAAATATACCTAAATAAAAGCCTAAAGCAGGATTAATTATCCCCAAAATAAATGGTGTTTTTCCACTCCATTTTTATATGCGCTTAATAATTCCAATTGAATGTTTGATATAAACCAATTTATACCGATTGTATATCTGTAATTGCCCAAGAAAATTGTCCCAAACAGCTACCATGTAGGGATTATACTGGCAAATTATATACTAATTTATTATTCAATTTAGTACTATGTGTCTCCACATTTCCCCAAATCTGTATTGCATCAGAAAACCTCTCTGCTAAATTAAAAATCAAATTGGAATTGCTTATGGAATCACAAAACTAATACTCTTGGAAATTAAATTCATTAACTTTACCCTATAGAAAAAAATGAAATCAATACCCAATATATTAGACATTTCGAGCTTTTTACCCATTTTATATGATGAAGTAAATATTTTGCAAGATATCTGCAGACAGGTTCCTGGTTCTGTAAAATATTCTATTAAAAGATACCGCAAGCTACCCAATTGGCAAATAGAAGATTCGGGGATGTTGATATACCATTTTGATACACAACACCCTGAGGAAAATCACCTTGAACTTCGGTTCTGTGTTTCCGGAAACTATTATTGCAACGAAAAGTTAATGGAATGTGACCGTTGTAAATTTAATGAGTCTGCAAATTGTATTGAAAAAGTTGAAAGTGTTGATGTGTTGAGTTTTATATACGCGCCAAACTATTTGCATCAATTTGCAAAGTCAAATAAAAATGACGGGGCACTGATTGACTCAGTAGTTTCATTTACCCACAAAGAATCATTTAATAAATCAGGTCCACTTTGTAGCAAAACCACTTCCGCAATTCAGGCATTGCTTAACCATAATTATACCGATACAAGGGAAAACATTTTCATTAATGCGCAAACGCAAATCATCCTTTTGTACAGCACAGATTGTATGTTGGGAGACAAAGAAGATAACATTTTCAGTTGTAAATTTTTGTCTAATCCCGATGACCGTGAAAAAATTATTCAGTCAAGGGAAATATTATTACAACATATTGGAGATCCAATAACGATAAAAGCGTTGAGCCGAAAAGTAGCCATTAATGAATGCTACCTAAAACAAGGATTTAAAGAAATATTTGGCACCACCATTTTTGATTTTTATCAAAGCCAGCGGATGGAACACGCTAAATATTTGCTTTATGAAAAAGGCCTAAGCGTAACAGAAGTATCCGCAATGTTGGGATATTCTTCGATTTCTCATTTTAGCACAGGATTTAAAAATCATACGGGATTGAAACCTTGTGAATTGTTGGGACGTTAATAAGTTTGGCGTTTGGTGTTTGGCGTTTGGCGTTTGGCGTTTGGTTCAACAGCTAGCGATTTAAACCTTAAACCGTTAAACCGCTGGAACTTCATAAACTTCTAAAACAACTAAAACATCTCAAACCTCAAAAACTTCCTAAATAATTAAACGAAAAGCAACCTTTAAAAGCAAAGATTTTTAATGACTATTGCAATAAAAATCTTTATATTCGTAAGCGAAAAGACATAGATAAAGTATTACAATTAAGTAAATTCCATATTGCCAAATTAATCAACAAAATTGACCAATGAATTGGAAAGATTATATCGTTTCAGATAAGGAGATATTACTCGGTAAACCTATCATCAAAGGAACTCGTTTGTCTGTTGAGCATATTATTGGTCTTTTAGCTCAAGGATGGTCTGAAAATCAAATTCTTGAAAACTATCCTAGATTAACGAAAGAATCTATACAATCTGTATTTTTATATTTACAAGATTGTATTAAAGACGGATTATTATTTTCACCAATTAAGTTGTCCGCCTAAATGAAACTTTTAGCCAACGAGAATTTCCCTTATGCAAGTATTTTTTATTTGCGTGAAAAAGGATTTGATGTAAGCTCGATTGGAATAGAAAATCCCAGTATAACATATGCTGAAATAATGACAATAGCAATCAAAGAAGAAAGAACTATTTTAACTTTTGACAGAGATTATGGCGAATTGATTTTCAGATTGAATTATAAACCAAAAAGTGGCGTTGTTTTTTTGAGACTTGAATCATACTCACCTATCGAACCTGGTATCGTAATTGAAGAATTAATCAAATCTTCATTAAACTTATCAAACGCATTAACTGTTGTAGATCAACATGGTGTTCGCCAAAGAAAATATGTATAGAATTACAAATGGCACTATTACTTAACTAATAAAACCCTATTGAAAAAATTGAGGTAAGGTTTGTGGTTTATTGTTTGTGGTTTGGTCAACCAGCGTAGCGACTTAAACCATTAAACCGTTAAACCTCTGGAACTTCATAAACTTCTAAAACATCACAAACCTCTCTAACCTCTTTTTGCTTTCCTATTTCAATTCATTAACTTCGCGAACAATTTAATAAATCTTTATTTTTTACGTGTATGAAGTCTAAATACCGGGAATACCAACAGCTCAATTTGCCCAATATTGGTAAAGAAATTCTCGAAAAATGGGAATCTGAACAATCTTTTCAAAATAGTATCTCCATTCGTGAAGGCAATAAGCCTTTTGTGTTTTATGAAGGTCCGCCAAGCGCTAATGGAATGCCTGGTATTCATCACGTAATTTCCAGGACCTTAAAAGATTTGGTTTGTCGCTACAAAACCATGCAAGGGTTTAAGTAAAAAGAAAAGGTGGATGGGATACCCATGGACTTCCTGTAGAACTTGGTGTTGAAAAACTATTGGGCATTACCAAAGAAGATATTGGCAAGAAAATTTCTGTTGAAGATTACAACAAAAAATGCCGCGAAGTGGTGATGCAGTTCAAAG
>VFKL01000016.1 GCA_009885535.1 Chitinophagaceae bacterium
GTTTTTTGTTTTGTTGTCTTTCCATTGTTTATTTTTTGTTCTTTGTGCCTTTCAATACTTTCTTTTCGTCTCCATCTAATTTGCGTTGAAGTTTTTTTACATCTTCAGCAGCAGGTAAATTTTCGGGTACAATGCCTCGTTTTGTCAACATATCTCTTACTGCCAAATTGTTGTCAATATGTTCTTTTTCAATTTTGCTTTGCCCTTTCAGATCTTTGCTATGTACATTCAAGCCTGTCATTTCAGCCGCTAAATCTTTTGCTTTAATACTTATGGTTGGTAAAAAATCGGCAACTGGTCGGCTATCAGGAACACCCATTTTGCGTTTGAGCATTTGTGTGTTTAATCTAAACAAAGCCTGGTCTCCTTTGCTTCGAATAATCGCAAAACCTTGGTTGTCCACGCCTCTTTCATACAAAATGCCTGAGAGTTGTTTTTCGGTTTGGCTTAATTTCTCTCTTGCTTTTACCCTTTCATATTCTAGCAAGCGTTGTTCTACCAATTCAGCTCTACGTGTTTGAACAGCAAAATAGTTTTGGGCAAATGCAATTTCCTGCTTTCGGCTATCTCCATTTTGGGCAATTAGGTAGCAGGCATATCGGGTTAAAAGAATATCACCTATCTCTTTTTCAGCACCTTTGGGCATTGGTATCGTTTTCCTGACGTCAGGAAAATGATATTCGACTTCCTCACCTGCATTTTTACAGGCATCTTTGGCTTTTTGGACAACCTTTTCGAAATTTTCCCATTTGCTGTAACCCAGTAAATCTTGCAATTCACGGGCACTCCAGCATTCTACGCCTTCCAGTAAGGCTGCTGCTGATTCAAATTGGCTAAAAAGTGCTTTTATTTCTTCTGATTTCAATGAGTTAGTATTAAAAAGGTGTATCAATATTAAGTTCTTTGCAAAATTCTGTTAACTCAGCATCTGTATTTTTCATTTCACTTTCAAGACTTCGCAATTGCTTTGCTACCGAAGAAATGTATAAACCAAAATTCAATTTACCGTGACTTATAATATTAATTGACAATATGGTCAAATATACCATAATAAGATTTTTGAACAAAAAATATTCTAAGTATGAAACAAAAAGATCAAAATCCTTTAAAACCAATTGAATTTGAAACTTAATCAAGTAGATTCAGAAATGATAAACTTAGCTTTCACTGTAGATTTATGAAATGATGTATCAATAGAAAGTATTGTTTAGATTTTATGCCAAATTGAATTATAAAACCCTTGATTTTACGACATAAAAAAAGGTTTTACATTTCTGTAATACCTTTTTTGTGATTCGGATTGGATTCGAACCAATGACCCTCAGCTTAGAAGGCTGATGCTCTATCCAGCTGAGCTACCGAACCTGGAATTTGGGTGGCAAATATAAGTTGATTATTTTGAAATTTCATACTTACTTAAAATCAATTTTATTATTTTAATAAAAATCGCTTTTAAAAAAAATAATCTTGATTATCCTTTTTTTATTTTTTAATCAATTTGTTTATTTCACATAAGCCATATATTTGCAAAATACTAATCACTTAAAAGAAATAAATTCTAAATTTTAAAACCAATTTTTTATGAAACAAAAACTAACATTATTATGTTGTTTTACTTTAATTACACTGATTTCTTTTTCACAAAAAAAAGAAAAACAAGTTTTGGAACAAAGAAGCATGTTGGGAATGCATATTAATACACTTGATTTCTCAACCATTAATGCTTGGAGAAGCAACAAGTCTCCAAAAACCTTATCTGGATTTAAGAAACAAGATTTAGGATTTTCACTTTCTTATTGGAAATTGGTTTGCAAAAAATTAGACTTTTCTACAAAAGCAACTTTATTATTTCACGATTATGCAGGGATTGATAGAAAAACATATTCTACAGACTTAAATCAATTTGCATTTATTGTAGAACCAACTGCTAATGCTTATTTATTTGAACACGAAAATAAATACAATGCATTTGTAACAGCGGGTTTAGGTTTCGGAACGTTTAGCAACAAATTTGGTGCATACTTCCCAAGTGGAGTTGGATTGTTGGCTAATTTTGATAACAATACAAAAGTGATGATTCAAGCACAATATCAGGCAACTTTAAGCAAATCTGTTTTAAATGATAACCTTGCTTATTCAATTGGCTTGGCACAAAACATTGGAAAAGAAAAGCCTAAAGTAGTTACACCACCACCACCACCGCCAATTGTTGATCGCGATAATGATGGTGTACTAGACGTAACTGATAAATGTCCAGATGTTGCTGGAGTCGAAAAATATCAAGGTTGTCCAATCCCAGATACAGATGGAGATGGTTTGAATGACGAAAAAGACAAATGTCCAAGTGTTGCTGGTACTTCAAAATATGAAGGTTGCCCAGTTCCTGACACAGATGGAGATGGAATTAATGATGATAATGATAAATGTGCTACGGTTAAAGGATTGGCTCGTTATCAAGGTTGCCCAATTCCAGATACAGATAATGATGGTGTAAATGATGAAGACGACAAATGTCCATCAGTAGCTGGTCTTGCTTCAAATATGGGTTGTCCTGAAATTGAAAAAGCAGTTATTGAAAAAGTAAACTTCGCTGCAAAAAGTATTCAATACGCTTTAGGAAGTGCTAAGATTTTACCTGCTTCTTTCAAATCTTTAAATGAACTTGTAGCTGTTTTAAATGGAGATAATTCATTGAAAATTGATATCGAAGGACATAGTGATAACGTTGGAGCTGACGAAAGAAACAAATCTTTATCTCAAGAAAGAGCTGAGTCTGTAAAGAAATATTTAATGGACAAAGGAATTGATGCATCAAGAATCAATGCTCAAGGTTTTGGTTCTGAAAAACCAATTGCGGATAATAAAACTTCAGCTGGACGTGCTTTAAATAGAAGAACTGAAATGAAAGTTAGAAACTATTAATAGAATCTAATTGATTAAAAAAAAAAGGCTGTTCGTGAGGACAGCCTCTTTTTTTGTGGAGAAAAATTTCCAATTTAAGGTTGTACCAATTCTAGAGTTGCAATTGGGTTTGGGCTTTGGACCTTTACTTTTAAAGGTTTCTTAAGTTTTTTGTCTTCTAAAACGACCATTACAACTCTAAATCCAATGTTATCAGATTTTTTTGAATAATATTTTTGGCTTTTTATTCTTACATCGTAACCAGGATCTTTAAACCCTCCGCCTTTTGCCAATCCTTTTTCTGCAACCATTTCCGCTACATTGCCACTCATATTATAAAGCCCATAATAATTAGGTCTATAAGCATCAATGTTTCTAATTCCATCATAATAATAAAAATAATTTACAAGATCATCAAGTACAACCTCATATTTATTTGTTTCTGAATTAAACGTAATGTCTTTTGAGGTTAATCGTAAAAAATTACACAATAATTTACCATCTTTTGATCTTAAATAAGGGCCGCCCCATGGGTATTGATAGTATATTGATCCGCCCGAAGCAGCGAATTCCCATTCTTTTTCAGTTGGTAATCTAAAAATCACTGTATCAAATTTTCGTTTAGGATTATTATTATATTGACTAGTTTTCCATTTGCAAAATTCAATAGCAGATTCGTAACCAATATTACTAACTGGGAAATTTAAAATATTCTCTGCTGAAGATGAATTAAATAGGTGATTGTGGATATTGATTTTTTCTTTAGTTGAGTCTTCGATTATGTAATTATCAAATAAATTCAACCTTTCGTTTGCTTTTAAATTATCCATAAACGCAAAATAATCAGATATTGAAACCTCGTATTTTCCTACATATAAACTGTCATTAATTGGCAAATATTCTTGAATTAAAAGTTTACTTTTTTTCTTGGGTTTAAAAAATTGAGCATTTGATTGATTACAAAATGCCAATGAAATGGCAATGAAAAGTAGAAATGATTTTCGCATTGATTTTAATTTTTAGATGGTTATGTTAAAAAAATATTTTTGAACTTACCATTTTAAAAATTCAAGCACGCAGTTTAAAATGTTAAAAGAGGGGAGAGATGAAAAAGATTAACAAATACCTACATCAAAATGAATTATGGACTTATTACATTTTGGTTAGATTAGGAATCTCAACTGCGTTGAGATATTCTGACCTGTCCTTAATAAAATGGAAAGATATATTAGGCAAAGAAAAACTAACATTAAAAGAAAAGAAAACAGGGAAGGTTAGAGAAATACCTCTCCCAAATGAATTAGTCCAAAATCTAACTTCCATTTATTTAAAGATAGGTTCGCCTAACCAAGATGATAAACTTATCACTATCACGATAAGAAGCATCAATAAACAGATTAAAATATATGCGGCTAAATGTGGAATTAGAGGCAAGAGAATTAGTTCTCATTCATTCAGGAAAACCTTTGGGAGAGAAGTATGGAAGAGAAATAATTTCAGTGAGGCTTCTTTGGTTAAACTTTCTCAACTTTTTAAACATTCCTCTATTTCCATTACCCGGATTTATTTATCTATTACCAAAGAAGAAATAGACAACCTTTTTGATATCCAGGATTTGTTTGTTTATTGAAATAAATGAAAACTAAATTTTCATTTTCTTGTATCCTTTTTCATTTCTTTTTTGCAAATTTTTTGCAAGAAAAAAGGGTTTAAAAAGTTTTACCTTTCTAAACCCTTGATTTTCAAGTGGGAGTTACAGGAGTCGAACCTGTGACCCTCTGCTTGTAAGGCAGATGCTCTAAACCAACTGAGCTAAACTCCCTTTTCTTTTTTCGGACTGCGAAGATAAGGGGAAATATTATTTAGAATAAAAAAAAATGAAATTATTTTAAAAAAATTTTTTTTCTCTTTTTTTACGTTTATGTTTTACTTTTGTTTTCTAAATGAAAATCAATTCTTCATACAATCCATTTGAAAAAGAATCTTACGATTCAGACACACTTACAGCTACCGAACCTCCATGTATTTTGTTGGTTTGGAACGATGACGTGAACACATTTCAATGGGTTATTGATACACTTATTGAAATTTGCGGCCATTCTAAAGAACAAGCAGAACAATGCGCCATGCTTATTCATCACAAAGGAAAATATTCTGTAAAAAAAGATAGCTACGAAGTTTTAAAACCGCTTTGCGATGCCATCAACGACAGAAATATCAATGCAACTATTGAAGAACTCGTTTAGAATCTTACTTTCTATTTTTCAAACTAAAAAATAATTTATGACTGAGATAAAATTAACTCAAGGTGAAATGCATACTTCAAAAGGTATTATGAAATTTGAATTGTATGATGATGCTACACCCATTGCCGCAGGAAATTTTATTAAATTAATTAAATCAGGCTATTACGATGGATTGAGTTTTCATCGAGTAATAACAAATTTTATGGTTCAAGGTGGTTGCCCTGATGGAACTGGCGCTGGTGGACCAGGTTATAGCATCCCTTGCGAAACCAAAGGAGACAAACAATTTCATGATAAAGGCGTTCTTTCAATGGCGCATCGTGGGCCCAATACAGGTGGTTCTCAATTTTTTATCTGTCACAATAGAAACAATACCATTCATTTGGATAAGGTGCACACCTGCTTCGGAAAAATTATTGATGGACTAGATATCATTGATTCAATTCAGCAAAATGATAAAATAGAAAAAATAGTTTTAATTGATTAATATCAGTTTTCTATTTGAATTACAACATATTTCATTTTAATATTTTTTGAAACATTTGTGACCAATAATGTGGAATTTAATATTTCAAATATTATCTTAGTCTTTGTTTTCTAAGAAAATTTATTAATATCATGCTAACCAACCTACTACTGCGTAAAATAACCCTGCTGCTTACGTGTTCATTTTTTTTATTAAATCTGCATGCACAAACCAGTATTAAACATAAATTTAAAGGAACGAATGTTTATGCGGGTATTGAAATTGGCTCCAAAGGTGTAAAAATGAGTTTAATTGAAGTAACTGGCTCAGGTTTAAAAAATGGAAATTTCAATATTCTAAAAGATACCTCAACCAACACCGACTTTATTACATTCTCTAAAGAAACTTTTCAAGCAACTTTAAAAGGAGTTACCGGTTTATATATCGTTGCAAAAAAATCGTATCAAATCCCTTCCGAAAGAATATTTGTAGTTTTTAGTAGTGGTGTGAAAGTGGTTTCAGAAAGAGAAAACAAAACGTCTTGGTTAAACTTAATGTCTGATTCTTTCAAAGTTGCTATCAATGAACCCAATAGAAACATTAAGCCTATTGAAGTTATTGATGAAGCTCGTTTGTCTCACTTAGGCATTGTGCCAGAATCTAAACGTTACACCACTTTTTTAATTGATATTGGAAGTGGTAATACTAAAGGCGGTTATTTCCCTTCAGGTAATACTAAAAATTTCAGCTTATTTCAACTGACTTGGGGTACCAAAAGTATTTCTAATGCTACAGATAAAAGACTTGATGATGATAGAACAGTGGTGAATTTTAATAAACAAATGCAACGTGTACTATCAGGACAAGCGGATGAAGAAATTACTTATGCGGTAAACGTAAGTGGTGCATATAACATGAGTGATAATATCGCATTTAGTGGCGGTATCGCTTGGGCTACAGCAAACTTAATGTATCCCGAACTTGCCGAAAATCAAGTGGTTCCTGTGTTATACGATGATGTGGTTAAATTAAGCGAGCGTGTTTACAAAAATTATTTGTCTTTATCAGACTCTGCAATTTTAAAAACCATTCAAGATAATTCTCTCGATAAAAAATATATAGGCAACGAAATCAGAAAAGTAAATAAAGTTTTTGATCAGCGTGCTTTAATGTCTGGAATCGGGTTGCTATTAAAAATAATGCGTCAGTTTGAAGGCGTTTATGAAAAGAAACAATTTTATTTTATTAAGAATGGTCAAGTGGGTTGGATAAGTGCTTTTGTAAATCAAACCATTTCTGAAAACAGATAATCAAACTTTTAAAAAGAATAATCTTTTATGAAAGATTACAAATCAATACTGCTCATTTTTGTTTCATTATTATTACTCACCGTTTCATTGGCTTTGTTGTGGACTTGGGGTTACAATTATGGAAAAAAGAAATATACACCGCCAACTTCTGTTGGGGTTGATTCTTTGGGAAATAAAATTTTAACCAAAGACTCTTTAAATCAATTGTATATTAACGCGCTTAACAACTTAAATACACTTGACCTTGCTTTATCAAAAGCTGATTCTCTAAAACTTGATATTACTTTCAAATTAACTGAGTTTAATCATTTACGTGATGAAATCGCAACGTTGTTATCAAACCCAACAGACATCGAAGGTTTGTCAATTGCCCAACAAAAAATAGGCGTCCTTCAAAGTAAAGTAGACGATCTAAGAAAACAGAATCTTGCCATTCAAAAAGAAAACAAACGACTTGGAATTTTACTTGACAATTTAGCTAAAGCAGGCGATTCAGGAAAAGATATTATTGAAGAAGCTAAAACAACCATTGCAGAGCAAAAAATGACGCCTGATAAACCAAATGCATCAGGTGTTCTAACCATTTCTGATTTAAACATTGTAGGATTAACCAATGATGAAATCAATCTTACAGAAACAGATTTGGCAGACAACTTAAACCGTTTTTCTGGTTCATTTTTAGTTCGAAATAATTTATCTCAAAATGCTTTTGGCGAAGTGATGGTTGTAATTATTCAGCCCAATGGAAAAATATTACAATCTTCATCTTGGGATTCGGGCACATTTGAAACCAAAGACGGAAGGAAAATTTATACGAGCAAAGTAAAATTTGATTGCAATAAAGGAGACCTTAAAAAAATACCATTTTCTGTTTCTGCCGATCAATACGAAAAAGGAAATTATCAGGCTTTACTCTATCAAAATGGCAACCTAATAACCAAAGTATCAAAATCTTTCAATTGATTTATTCTTTCTAGTTTTCGTTATCTTTCAGGATAAAAATTTAAAAGTTAAAATTCAAAAGTTAAAAGAAGTAATTAATAATTTTTACTTTTTCGTTTTGACTTTAATGCATTCTAAAAAATAATGAAAGCTGCATCTTCCAAAGAAATTAAATCTGCTTTA
>VFKL01000003.1 GCA_009885535.1 Chitinophagaceae bacterium
ACCATTTCAGGTTTTGCATCAGCTATTGTTTTGAATGCCGCAACAGAATGTATAAAAATGGCAGGTTGTGTAATATTTGTTTGCTTCAACGCTTCATCAGTTCCGGTGAACATGATATCAGAAATGCGGAAACCTAAAATTTCATTTGCTTGTTCAAAAATTAATTTCGATTCTTGATTGTTTTCGTATAAATTTTTCCCCATTCCACTAAACTGTGAACCTTGTCCAGGAAATACAAATGCATGCATAAAAATTTAGTTTTGGTTGATGCAAAGAAAATAAAAAATCCCGCAAATGCAGGATTTAATTGTATGAATTATTTAAGATTGAATTTAAAAGGGTTGTTTAAAAATTCGTAACTATAAGAATTAATCGATTAATGTAGTTTACTGGTAATCAATTTTAGAAATTCACTTCGTGTTTCATTATTTTTAAATTCTCCAGAGAAAGCAGATGTAGTGGTTACTGAATTTTGCTTACTAATACCACGCATCATCATACACAAATGGGATGCTTCAATGACTACAGCAACGCCCTGTGGATTTAATGATTCTTTTATAGCATTTAGTATTTGCTGGGTTAATCTTTCTTGTACCTGAAGGCGACGGCTATATACTTCTACAACCCGCGCAATTTTGCTAAGACCTGTTATTACCCCATTTGGAATGTAGGCGATGTGTGCTTTTCCATAAAATGGCAACATGTGGTGTTCGCACATGCTGTATAATTCAATATCTTTTACGATGATCATTTCGCTTACATCTTCATGAAACATAGCTGATTCTAAAATGGCTTTTGCATCCATTTGATAGCCTTGTGTTAAGTATTGCATCGCCTTCGCAATTCGCTCTGGTGTTTTTTGAAGTCCTTCTCGTTCTGAATCTTCTCCAAGTAATCCAATCACATTTTTGTAGGAGTCGCTTAAATTGTTGGTTACATCTAAATCGAAAGAATCTTGTCTTTTATATGCCATTTTTTTTATTTAAATAGTGTGCGGATACTCTACAAAATTTCGTTCCGTTTCGTAGAGTCTTATTTGAAGATCTAAATTCGAATCTATATATTTTCGCAACTTCTGAAATATTACAAGTGCAATATTTTCAGCAGATGGATTTAAATCTTTAAACTCAATACAATCTTCGTTCAAATTTTTATGATCAAAATGTTCTAATATATGTGTATCGATAATCGTGCTTAGTTCCTTCATGTCTATTACATATCCTGTTTCAGGATTAATTTCTCCAACTACTTTCACAATAAGTTCGTAATTGTGTCCATGATAATGTGCATTGTTGCATTTACCAAAAACTTTCTGATTGGTAGTTTCATCCCATTTGGGATTATTTAAGCGATGCGCTGCATTAAAATGTTCTTTCCTGTAAACGGAAAATTTGTTGCTCATAATTACATAAACGTTTTATAGAAAAAATTGTTTAATACGGGAACTGCTTTTTTTATTTTCCACCAAAATATTCTACATAAATCCTTGGTGTTTCATATAGTTTTAATGCGTGAAGCTTTACTTCTGTGGGCAATTGAGGGCTTAATTGGTTCCAAATTCCGATAACCAAATTCTCAATTGAACAGATTTTATTTGCCATAAAATCAACCTCTACATTTAAATTTTTATGGTCTAATTTTTCAGTAACATGTTCTTTAATGATGATGCTTAATTTTTTAACATCAAATACAAAACCCGTTTCAGGATTAGGAGAACCAGCTAAGGTTACGTGTAATTCAAAATTATGGCCATGCCAGTTTTTATTGGCACATTTTCCAAATACAACTTCGTTTTCTTCCTTTGTCCATTTTGGATTATATAATTTATGTGCAGCGTTAAAATGCTCAATTCTAGTGATATATACCATTAATTTTCCTCAATTTTCTACAAATGTAGATACTATTCTGTAAAATGTAAACGCGATACCCGAAATTTGTGTCTCATACTGAGTTGCACTTGTTTTCTATTGAAATTTTCAAAACTTAAATATTCAGATGTGAATTCATTAAATTTCAAAATTGATCTATGAATATACTCATCATTGCTGCTACAGAAATGGAAATTAAACCTTTAATGTCTGCATATTTCGAAGACGATTTTTTAATTACAGGTGTTGGCTCTCCGACAACGGTTTATCATCTTTTAAAAAAAGTCACAGCAAAAAAATATGATATAGTATTTCAAATAGGCGTTGCAGGAAGTTTTGATGAATCTTTACAATTAGGCGAAGTTGTTTTGGTAAATGCTGATTGTTTTGCTGATTTAGGTGCATTTGAAAACAAACAATTTTATTCGTTATTTGATTTGAATTTAAATAATCCGGATGTATTTCCGCTAAAAAATGGTTGGTTAAAAAATGAATTTGAAAAAAATGAAGGATTGAAATATGTAAAAGGCATTACTGTAAATTGTCTAACTGATGACGCCAATAAAGTGTCATTGTTCAAAGAAAAATATCAAGCCGAAATAGAATCTATGGAAGGAGCTGCATTGCATTTTGTTTGTTTGCAAGAAAATATTCCTTTTTTACAAATCAGGGGCATAAGCAATTTTGTTGGTGAAAGAGACAAATCAAAATGGCAATTACAATCAGCCATTGAAAATTCAAACAATGCGGCTTTGCAAATTTTAAAATCAATGTAAAATCTTATGAAACTCACGCTAGCTTTTTCCCCTTGTCCGAATGATACTTTTATTTTTGATGCTTTAGTAAATAAGAAAATTGATACCAAAGGATTTGAATTTGAAGTAGTGTTAGCAGATGTAGAAACCTTAAATCAAGATGCCATTGAGCAAAGGGTTGATATTAGTAAAATTAGTTACGGTGTATTCCACAAAGTGATGAAAGATTATTTGATTCTAAACAGTGGAAGTGCTTTGGGCAGTGGCGTCGGACCATTGTTGATTTCAAAAGATAATCCCGAAACTATCATTATTGAAAATCAGCTTATTGCAATTCCTGGAGAAAATACAACAGCCAATTTTTTGTTTTCAACAGCATATCCCAACGCCAAGAACAAAGTATTTTTACGTTACAATGAAATAGAAGAATTTGTTTTAAGCAATAAAGGGTTAGGGGTAATTATTCACGAAAATAGATTTACATACGCCGATAAGGGAATGCATAGAATTATTGACTTGGGTGATTACTGGGAAAATAAAACCCAAAGTCCAATTCCGCTTGGTGGCATCGTTATGAAAAGAAATATCGATAATGTTATACAAAGAGAAATTGATGTTTTAATAAAACAAAGTATTGAATTCGCTTTTTCAAATTATCCAATGTTAGCGGATTATGTAATCAAACATGCGCAAGAAATGAGTGAAGATGTAATGCGCAGCCATATTGACTTATATGTAAATGATTATTCTATTTCTTTAGGCAAAAAGGGTAGAAGTGCAATAGAGAAGATGCTAATTAATTATAATTTGCCATTGAATGAATCAAACATTTTTGTTGATTAATCTATGGTTTTTTTTAGTGTCATTCCATATACTTCCAAGCATCTTTTTCTGGCTAAATCATGTACAACGATTGGCATTGGGTAAGTGAGTTCTTGAAATTCGGGTACCCATTTTTTGATATAATTTAATTCAGGATCAAATTTTTGGGTTTGTAGATATGGGTTGAAAATTCTAAAATAAGGAGCTGCATCGCAACCGCTTCCTGCCGCCCATTGCCATCCACCATTATTGGCAGCGAAATCAAAATCCAATAATTTTTCAGCAAAATAAGCCTCGCCCCAACGCCAATCTATTAAAAGATGTTTGCAAAGAAATGAAGCCACGATCATGCGTACACGATTATGCATGAAACCTGTTTCATTAAGTTCACGCATTCCAGCATCTACAATAGGATATCCAGTTTGTCCTGCGCACCATTTTTCAAATTCAGCTTCATTATTTCTCCATTGAATTTCATCATACACTGGCTTAAAAGATTTGTGCTGATTTATATGTGGAAACTGCCAACTGATCATGTGGTAAAAATCTCTCCAAATGATTTCATTTAAAAATATTTCAGATAACGAAGCAGCTTGAGTTGCAATTTTTCTAACACTTACTGTTCCAAAACGCAGGTGAATACCCAGTTTTGACGTACCTGCAACAGAAGGGATGTCTCTTTTTTCTTTGTAATTTTTTATGATTAATTCGTCAGCGGTTTCAGCAGGGAAAGCAATTCCAGATTTTTCAAATCCAATATCTTCAAGACTTGGAATTTTTGTAGGACTAAGTTGTAAAAATCGATTTTGCTTGGGTGTTATATCAAAAGATTGTATTCCTTTTATAGCCAAAAGGGCTTTCCACTTTTTGCTGTAAGGGGTAAAAACGGTGTACGGTTTTCCATCATCTTTAGTCACTTCATCTTTTTCAAAAATAACTTGGTCTTTAAAAGATTTAAATTCTATTCCTTTTGAAGCAAGCATTTCCCGAATCAATTTATCACGCTCAATCCCGTAAAATTCATAATCATGGTTAGTGTATACCGAAGCAATATTGTACTTGTTAGTTAGTAATTCAAATGCTTTTATTGGGGTATTGTAAATGATTTCAATAGTACTTCCCAAATCTGCAAGTTGTTGATGAATTTTAGTTATGGCATCATGAATGAATTCAACCCTGGCATCTTTTTTATTTGATAATTTATCAAGAATGTTTTTATCAAAAATGAAAATGGGTAATACATTTTCAGAAGCGTTAAGCGCATGAAACAAACCGGCATTGTCTTCAATCCGAAGGTCTCTTCTAAACCAAAATATGGTGATGGGTGTTGACATTGTGATATTTTAACAAAATTCTTGAGGATTTGTTTGTTTTAAAAGATGGTAAATTTCTCTGGTCATTTTATTTTGATAATTAAAGCTATCTATGGCTGAAACCCAACGCATGTTATAAATTGAATTGGTGAGAAAAACTTCATCAGCATTAGCTAATTCCCTTTCTGAAATCGTTTGTTCTACTACATTGAAATTATTTTTTCGCAGTTCGTTGATAATAAATTCGCGCATAACTCCAGCAATACAACCTTCAGAAAGTGCTGGTGTATAAATGATGTTTTCTTTAATTAAAAAAACATTGGCAATGGTACTATCGCAAATATTAAAATTTGAGTTGAAAATAATGGCATCATTGCATTTCATTTTTTTTGCTTGTATCGCACCCATTAAGTAAGGGAGATAGTTGTTGTGCTTTAAATTGCTATATAGATCTATAGATTTTAGGGCATCTTTGAAAAGAATACACTGCAATCCATTTTCATTTAAATCCCCGTTTGTTTCTGGCAAATCCCAGGATTCGATAATGAAATTGGGGTAGAGGTTTTCGGGATCGTAAAGACCACCATTTCCTCTAAAAACAGTTAAGCGAATTCGTGCAGCACTATGTTTGTTTTTTTGAACTAAAGCCAATATTTGTGATTCAAGATAATCAGGGGTAAACAGTTTGGGCAAATCAAATTGAAACCGTTTCAATCCTTGCCATAAACGGGAAAGATGTTCATCTAGAAATATGATTTTTCCCTTTTTTAACTTCATGGTTTCAAAAATGCCATCACCGAAGCGAAATCCCCTGTTATTGGCTTGAATAATTGGATTTGAACCGTCAATAAATTTTCCGTTGTAATTAATGAATGCCATGAGAATAAATAAAAAATCCTCGTAAAATACGAGGATGATTATGTGTATACAATTAGATTTAAATTTCTTCGATTATTTTATGTTTCACCGCGTACATGATAAGTCCTGCAGTGGTTTTTGATCCGGTTTTAACTTTTAAGCGATCTCTAATGGCTTCAACTGTTCTAGGACTTAACTCAACCATGTCTGCAATTTCTTTTGTACTTTTTTCTTCACACATCAAACGTAAAATGGTGGTTTCTTTATCGTTTAAAAAAACTTCTTGTTGTGTTAGTTGATGCGGGGTAATTGGATTTTTTTGTTTGAGGTTGCTTAATAATGCTTTGTTGGTCAACGAGTTAAAATAATATTCTTGTTCAAAACAGGTTTTAATGGCTTCGTAAATAATTTCGCTATCGCTGGTTTTGGTTAGGTAGCTATTTGCACCAAGTTCCATCAATTTGGTAATCATGCTATTATCGTCTACCATGGTTAGCATGATTACTTTGGCATTTGGCGCGATTTTTTTGATTTCTGGAAGGGTAGCGATGCCATCCATTATAGGCATTTGTATGTCAAGTAAAATTACATCAACTTCAATGTTTTTAATTAGGTTAAGCAAATGCATCCCATTATCAGCTTCGGCAATTACTTTAATATCTTTTCTAATGCTTAAAGAAGTTTTTACGCCAGCACGATACAGTACATGGTCGTCGGCAATGATTACTTTAATGGGTTCGATTATTTCTTCGTTCATTTTTGTATGTTGTATTGGGGTAATGTAATTTAATCATGTAAAGGTCTGATAAAAAATTCAAAAATGGAAGCGTGTATTTACCCCTTCTTAAAAATGAGGTATTTACTAAGCAGAATCGGAAAAATACGAGAAAAAACTAAGGCGGTATTATCCGCCTTAGGGTATTGTTTTAGTTGCTGCATGCGGATAGAAATCTGATGGATACAACCCAAACAACAAGCAATTTTTCCATAAACCACTTTTATATCAATTTGCATTGCTTCAAAGTGGATTAATAAAACTGGAGCAGGTTTTCCTACTCCAATTTTAAGCCTTCAGGGTACGGTAGAAACTCAACAATTCAAATCTCTGATAATTTCAAAATTAAAATCGGGGAAAAACAACATAAAATTTGTGTTTTTTTCTCCTTGGGGTTTAAAAATTGTGGTGTAATGTTGTGGGTATGGAAATGA
>VFKL01000115.1 GCA_009885535.1 Chitinophagaceae bacterium
CTAAAAATGTTTTGTAAAAAAAATAACCACCTGAAAATCAAGTGGTTATTAATGTAAATTGTCGGGATGGCAAGATTCGAACTTGCGACCTCCTGGTCCCAAACCAGGCGCGATAACCGGGCTACGCTACATCCCGAACGTAATTTTTTAGCCCAAGAACTGCAAATAAATTTTCAATTCTGCGGAGAGAGTGGGATTCGAACCCACGGTACAGTTTGACCCGTACGACGATTTAGCAAACCGTTCCTTTCGGCCTCTCAGGCATCTCTCCTTTTTATTGCACCTCTCTATCGAGGGTTGCAAAAATACAATTGTATTGTTTATTACCCAAAAGAAATTTATAAAAATTCGAATTATTTTTTAAACAAAAAATAATCAAACATTTCTTTCTACTATTTCAAAGCTTCAACCATGCTTACATCGAAGCCAACTGAACCTTATGTTGCAGTTCCAATACACTCTCTTTAAATAAATTATCCGTATCCATTAAATCCTTTACCGTTTGACAACTATGTATCACCGTTGTATGATCTCTTCCACCAAAATGCTCTCCTATCGTTTTTAATGAATTTTTTGTAAACGACTTTGATAAAAACATCGTTATTTGACGCGCTTGTACAATCTCACGCTTTCTTGTTTTTTGCAACAATTTATCATACGGTACGTCAAAATAATCACAAACCATTTTTTGTATGGTATCTATGGTTATCTCTTTACTAGAAGTTTTGATGAAATTGCGCAACACTTTCTTTGCCAATTCTAAATCTATCTCACGCTTATTCAATGATGATTGTGCCAATAATGAAATCAACGCTCCTTCTAACTCCCTTACATTACTGTTGATGTTATACGCAATATATTTTACTACTTCACGAGGCATCTCCAATCCATCCTGCTTCATCTTATATTCCAAAATTTCAATCTTGGTTTCATAATCTGGCAGTTGTAAATCAGAACTCAAACCCCATCTAAATCTACTCAACAATCTTTCCTGAACCCCTTCTAAATCTTTTGGTGATTTGTCACTGGTTAATATCAATTGTTTGCCACTCTGATGTAAATGATTAAAAATTGAGAAAAATGCATCCTGCGACTTTTCTGCTCTTATAAAAAATTGAATATCGTCAATAATCAATACATCAATCATTTGATAGAAATGAATAAAATCATTGATGGCATTATTCTTACTGTGATCAATAAATTGATTGATGAATTTTTCTGAACTTACATACAAAACCACTTTGTTGTTGTACAAACGCTTCACCTCATTTCCGATGGCTTGTGCCAAATGCGTTTTGCCTAATCCAACACCGCCATAAATGACCAAAGGATTAAATGATGTAGTACCTGGTTTTTCTGCTACTGTTTTTCCAGCCCTTCTCGCTACACGGTTACAATCTCCTTCTATAAACGAATCAAAAGTATATGAACTATTTAATTGTGGATCGATTTGCATTTTCTTCAACCCTGGAATGACAAAAGGATTTTTTACGGGATTATTAATCACCAAAGGAAAATCCATTTCGTTGTTGGAATATAGCTTATATCCGTTTCCAGGAACATCCATGGTAAGTGGTTTATTTTTACTATTCCCACTATCCACCATTATTCTGTATTCTAATCTCGCTTCTTTCCCTAATTCTCTTTTTAATGTTTTTGCAAGCAATGCTACATAATGCTCTTCAAGGTATTCGTAAAAAAATTGACTTGGAACTTGAATGGTCAAAATCTTTTCCTTTATACCAACGGGTTTTATTGGCTCAAACCATGTTTTGAAATGCTGCCATTCCACAATATCTTTTATAATATCCAAGCAATTTTGCCAAACTTTTTCAAACGACTTCTCCATTATTCCAAAACTATTTATGCTGAGTGAACGATTCTTTTTTTGTTGTTTTTTTTTCGGGGTAGCGAATATCAAAAATAATATGTTTATAAAAAAATTTTTTATTAAACTTTTTTTATCCTATGGTACTATTTAAAAAAAATCCATTGTTAATTTATAGAATTACTTTTCGCTTTTTCGAAACTTGAATATAGGCAATTCTATTTCTAAAAACATAATTTTATCAACATTTTTTTGTTTTTTTTCTCTTACATTAAATGTGAAAAAACAAAATTAAATCCCAAAATAATCTATACTTTTGATTTCCTAAAAATAATCGAAAAATGAGTTTTGAATTAATTGGCAAGCTGATTGCAAAGTATGACACGGTAAATAGAACTGAAAGTTTTAGAACAAGAGAATTTGTTGTTGAAAAATCAGAAGAAATCAATAACAGAACAATTGTGAATTATGTAAAATTTCAATGTGTTCAAGATAAAACCAGTATTGTGGACAGCGTAAACATTGGCGACAATGTGAAAGTTTTGTTCAATATAAAAGGTTCTAAATGGGAAAAAGAGGGGAAAACAAACTATATCACCAATTTAGATGCTTGGAAAATTGAGCAGCTTTTAAAAGTTGCTCAGGTTAGTCAAATCGATAACGAATACATGGAACCCTTAGATACTTTTTCTTCAACAGCTTCCGATGGCGACGATTTGCCATTTTAATATTTTTCGATAATTGTTTTTAGGATAATACCTAACACATCTTATGCAAAAAAAAACTACGCTTCGGCTCACTCCAACTGATGCTTCAAACGAAACTACCATTCGATTAAAGCTAGGTCAATTTCATAGTATTAAGCCTTCGCTCATTACAGGCTATCGGCTTTTAAAGAAATCCATCGATGCTAGGAGCAAGCAAGTTTATTTCAACCTAACATTTGATGTATTTATCGACGAGCCGTTTGTACCTTTTGTTCCGGCTTCCTTTGCATTCAAAGATGTATCTGCATCAAAAAAATCTACAATTATAATTGGTGCAGGACCAGCTGGCATTTTTGCAGCCCTAAAACTTATAGAAAGTGGCATAAAACCCATTATCATTGAGCGTGGTAAAGATGTAAAAAGTAGAAGACGCGATTTAGCTAATCTCAACAAATCAGGCATTTTAAATCCAGATAGCAATTATTGCTTTGGTGAAGGTGGTGCTGGGACGTATAGCGACGGAAAATTGTACACAAGAAGCAATAAAAGAGGCGACATTAATCGAATACTAAATCTTTTTGTGCATTTCGGCGCAGCAGAAAATATCCGTTATGATGCCCATCCACATATAGGCACCAATAAACTTCCTCAGATTATCACTGCCATGCGCGAGCAAATTATAGCATGCGGAGGGGAAATTCATTTTGAACATCGACTTACAGATTTCATCATAAACAACAATAAATTGATGGGCATCAAAACCCATAATGGCCAAACGTTTCAAGGCGATGCTTATATTTTAGCCACCGGACATTCGGCGCGTGATATATTTGAAATCTTGCATGGAAAAAGCATTTTGATAGAAGCTAAACCGCTTGCCATTGGTGTTCGTATTGAACATCCTCAATTGCTAATTGATCAAATTCAATACCATTGCCAAGTTAGAGATGAACTATTACCACCAGCATCTTATAGTTTAGTTAATCAAGTTGAAGATAAAGGCGTTTTCTCTTTCTGTATGTGTCCGGGTGGTATAATTGCCCCGGCTTCAACCAATCCAAACGAATTGGTAGTAAACGGATGGAGTCCATCTAAAAGAAATAACCCTTTTGCCAACAGTGGTATGGTGGTGCAAGTTGAAGATGATGATGTACTTCCTTCATTGAAACAGCTTGGTATTAGTCCTGATCATCCCTTGCGTTTTATGTATTTTCAAAAAATGGTCGAAGAAAACGCGTACAAAGCTGGTGGTGGAAATTTTGTTGCCCCTGCTCAAAGAATGACGGATTTTTGTAGCAATAAGATCTCGAATGATTTGCCTGCAAATTCTTATATACCTGGATTACATTCCACAGATTTAAAAACAGTATTACCCAATTTTATCCATCAACGTTTAGCCAATGGATTTATTTCCTTCGGCAAAAAAATGAAAGGTTATTACACCAATGAAGCCGTTGTGGTAGCAACGGAAAGCAGAACCTCTAGTCCTGTTAGAATTCCAAGAGATCAGGAAACGCTTGCCCATCCTCAATTTGAAAACCTCTATCCATGTGCTGAAGGAGCAGGTTATGCTGGTGGTATTGTAAGTGCAGCAATGGATGGCGAAAGAATTGCTGATGTGCTTGCCCAAAAATGGAATTTTAATAATTGAGTTTAGCAACTTTAAAATTTAAACCGCTAAATTTACATAGTATCTTTTTTTCTTTCTTTCGTCTTAAATACCATTATGGATTTTCTCGCATTACACCATTTGAAAAAATATTTCGCTGATCAAAAAGCAGTTGATGATATAAGCTTCAATATCAGTTCTGGCAGCATTTTTGGCTTGCTTGGCCCTAATGGAGCAGGCAAAACCACGCTTATCAGAATGATTACTGGCATTTTCTTTCCGGACCATGGCCACATCGATTTTAACGGACAGCGATTTAACCCCATGGTTGATTCTGCAAAAATTGGCTACATGCCTGAAGAAAGAGGCTTGTATAAAAAAATGAAAATTGGCGAACAAGCACTTTATCTGGCACAACTAAAAGGCATGAGTAAATCTGATGCCATGGAAAGTGTAAAAAAATGGTTTGTGAAATTTGAGATGGAGAGTTGGTGGAATAAAAAAGTGGAAGACCTCAGTAAAGGCATGAGCCAAAAATTACAATTTGTAATTACCGTTTTACATAACCCACAATTAATTATTTTGGATGAACCCTTTAGTGGTTTGGATCCCGTAAATGCAAACCTCATAAAAGAAGAAATTTTTGCATTGGCAAAAAACGGCGCTACCATTATTTTCAGTACACATAGAATGGAACAGGTGGAAGAAATTTGCGACCATATTGTATTGGTAAATAAAGGAAAGAAAATTCTTGACGGAACTGTACATCAAGTGAAACAAGACTTTAAAGAGAACATATATAAATTAGGCGCAAATGTAATTGCGGAGCAACTCATGACCGGTTTATTTGAAGTAGTAAAATACGAACCCAATCAATTGTTACTCAAACTTCCAGAATACACGACAACAAACGAAGTGCTTAATTATTTTATAAATCATCAAGTAAAAATCAATTCATTCAATGAAGTACTTCCTTCTTTAAATGATATTTTTATAAAAATCGTAGAAGACACCACGGCAACCAGGAAATTCGAATCCATACATTAATACGCTATGAAAAAAATTGCATTAATTATAAAAAGAGAATATTTTATTCGGGTAAAAAAGAAATCTTTTTTATTAACTACTATTGGTGTGCCGTTATTTATCATTGGTTTTTACGCCATCATCATTGCTATTTCTTTGGATGAATCTGGCGGTAGCGATAAAAACAAAATCGCGGTAATAGATGAAGCACAATTGTTTGATGGAAAAATAGAAAATACAAACCCCAATATCGTTTTTAGTATTATTAAAAATGAAACAGAAAGCAACTACTTAAAAAAATATCAAACCGCTGGATTTGATGCTTTTCTATTTATTCCAAATGACAGCATCAGCAAAAACAAAAGCATTTACAATTTGCACAGTATCACTTCAATGAATCTTCCATTAATGTCATCAATTGAAGAAACCATTAATGAAGCCATTAAAAGGAAAACATTAATTGCTAATGGCATAAATCCAGAAGCTTTTAAAAAAATGATTCATCCAGTTGAGTTAGAGAATACCGTTGATACTGAAACTGGAGAGAAAAAAAGTTTCGCAGGTGTTGCATATGGGGTTTCGTTTGCATGTGGCATTTTGATTTATATGATGATGTTGATTTATGGAACACAAGTGATGCGTGGTGTATCAGAAGAAAAAACTAATCGAATAGCAGAAGTAATGGTCAGTTCAGTAAAACCATTTCAAATGATGATGGGTAAAATTATTGGTATTGGCGCTGTTGGTTTAACACAATTTGCAGTTTGGATTTGCTTAATGTTTATAATACAAATGGCTATACCGCTTGTTTTTCCGGATTTGATGCACCAAGTAAATAACAGTACTACATCAAGTAGTGAAAATATGAGTATGGTATCAAATGTTCTACAGGGCTTGTCATCACTGCATTTGGGCAAGATTTTATTTTCATTTTTATTTTATTTTCTGGGCGGATATTTAACCTATGCTTCTATTTTTGCGGCAATAGGAAGTGTAGTAAGCGAAGACCAACAAGAAGCACAGCAGCTTGTATTTCCAGTAATGATGCCGATAATTTTGGGATTTGTAATTATGACAAAAGCGGTAAACGAACCAAATAGCAGCTTGGCTGTTTTTGGAAGTATTTTTCCGTTAACTTCTCCAATTGTAATGATGGGCAGAATTGCTTATGATATACCGAATTGGCAGATTGCGGTGTCAATGCTATGTTTGATTTGTAGCTTTTTATTCTTTACTTGGATTGCGGGGAAAATATATAGAACGGGCATTTTACTTTATGGCAAAAAACCATCTTGGAAAGAAATGATTAAATGGGCCGTTAAAAAATCGTAGTAAATGTAGTGTTGTGAAAGAATTATTTTTCTTTAGGATTTGATGAATCGATTTTGCATTTCAGCAATTGATTCCAAGCATTCATTCCAAACCTCTTGTACAATTTCACCAGCAGGTTTTATGGTATTAAACAAAGTACTCACCTGCCCTATTTCCAATTCCCCTTCTTCCAAATCTCCTTCAAACATGCCTTTTTTGGCACGTCCTCGACCTAACAATTGGATAAGTTCTTCTTTGGTGGCTGCTCTATTTTCGGCATCCATCACTTGTTGATAAAACTTATTTTTCACCAATCGAACGGGCGTAATATTTTTTAGAGATAATACGGTATCTCCTTCCTTTAGGTTAATGATGGTTTGTTTGAAATTATCATGGCTACTTGCTTCATCACTGGCTACAAATCTGCTCCCCATTTGTACAGCATCAGCACCAAGTATCATTGCTGCGAGCATTTGTTTCCCAGTACCAATTCCACCTGCTGCTATAACAGGAATATCAACCACTTTTTTTACAGCTGGAATTAAAACCATTGTCGTAGTTTCTTCTCTTCCATTGTGCCCACCAGCTTCAAAACCTTCAGCCACCACTGCATCACAACCCGCTTCCTGGGCTTTTAATGCAAACTTGCTGCTGCTTACTACATGAACCACAATTATACCATGGTCTTTCAATCGTTTGGTATGCAATTGCGGATTTCCAGCAGACGTAAAAACTATGGGAATTTTTTCTGAAATGATGGTTTGAATATGTTCTTCAATATTGGGATACAACAAAGGTAAGTTTACGCCAAA
>VFKL01000010.1 GCA_009885535.1 Chitinophagaceae bacterium
CCACTTACAAATTGAATTTTATCTGGCTTTGCAATGGCTCCAATAATTTTGGATACCGTTTTTAAGATGTCTTGTTTCGTATGTTCTTCATCGGTATGTATTTCTCCAAATACCACATAGGCATATATTCCCTGACCTTTTATATCATGCGGATAACCTACAATTGCGCTTTCTATTACACCCGAATGCATGTTGATGGCATTTTCCAATTCTGCAGTGCCTAAACGATGTCCACTCACATTTAATACATCATCTACCCTACCGGTAATGCGATAATTTCCATCTTCATCTCTCAAACAACCATCGCCAGTAAAATACAAATTTTGATACGTTGAAAAATACGTTTGTCTACAACGCTCATGATCGCCATAAGTGGTGCGCAACATACCCGGCCATGGAAATTTGATACATAAATTTCCAGATACACCATTTCCCAACAATTCATTTCCAGATTCATCTACCAGTAATGGTTGTACGCCAGGAATAGGTAATGTTGCATATGTTGGTTTAGATGGGGTAACGCCTGCCAAATTAGATATCAATATTCCACCAGTTTCGGTTTGCCACCAAGTATCTACAATTGGACAATTTTTCTTTCCAATATTTTCATCATACCAATGCCAAGCTTCTTCATTGATGGGCTCTCCAACGGTTCCTAATATTTTTAATGAACTTAAATTTTTCCCTTCGATTGGCGTTGTTCCAAAACCCATTAGACTTCTGATAGCTGTAGGTGCAGTGTACAAAATATTTACCTGATGTTTTTCTACCACTTCCCAAAACCTTCCTGCATCTGGATAAGTAGGAATGCCTTCAAACATTAATGATGTAGCACCTGCGCTCAATGGTCCATAAATGATATAACTATGTCCGGTTATCCAACCAATATCCGCTGTACAAAAATGTATTTGTCCCGGCTCATATTGAAATACATTTACAAAAGTATAGTTTGCCCAAATCATATAACCTGCACAAGTGTGTACAACGCCTTTTGGCTTTCCGGTACTTCCAGAAGTGTAAAGAATAAACAACATATCCTCTGCATCCATTACTTCTGCCTTGATTGAATAATCATTTTTCTCTTCCACCAGTTTCATTTCCTCCTCCCACCAGCAATCTCTGCCATTGAGCATACTAACGGCCATTTGTGTACGCGTTAATACAATTATTTTTTCTACTGATGTACAATTTACTACGGCTTCATCTATTACTGATTTTAATGGAATGGTTTTATTACCGCGATACGCCCCATCTGCTGTTACCACTATTTTACATTGTGCATCCTGTACCCTATCAGAAATGCTCTGTGCCGAAAAACCAGCAAATATCACAGAATGTACAGCTCCAATTCGCGCACATGCCAATACCGCAATGGTCAACTCCGGAACCATCGGCATGTAAATACAAATGCGATCTCCTTTTTGCGCGCCGTTGTTTTTTAATACTTTAGCAAATGCACATACTTGTTGATGTAATTCTTTGTACGTTAGCGTTCTGCTTACTTCATGTGGATTATTCGATTCCCATATAATCGCTGGCACATCCGGTTGTGATGCCACCCATCTATCTAAACAATTTTCTGTAATGTTTAATTTGCCTCCTTTAAACCATTCAATCTTTGGTGTGTTGAATTCCCAATCTAAAACTTTATCCCATTTTTTATGCCAAACAAAATGCTGCGCAATGTCGTCCCAAAATTGTTCAGGATCTTCCATACTTTTCTGATACGCCATTTGGTATTGTTCAATTGATTGTATTTGATATGGATAGTTCATGCGTTGAATTTTAAACTTTGAATTGCTAATTTATATTTTATATTCTAAATCAATTGCAACCTGTTCGTATTGTTTGATTATTATTTATTTTCACCAACAAAACATCATAAGATGAGCGACACCAAAGGTATTGGAAAAATTATTTTTACTTCTTCATTAGGTACTTTAATTGAATGGTACGATTTCTACATTTTTGGCATGTTGGCCAAAACCATATCGATTCAATTTTTCCCCGAAGGAAATGAAACCACTGCTTTATTAAGTACACTCGCCATTTTTGCTGCTGGATTTTTAGTTAGACCTTTTGGCGCATTGGTATTTGGTAGATTGGGTGATTTAATTGGAAGAAAATCTACTTTTTTATTAACGCTAGTTTTGATGGGCGGCTCTACCTTTTTAATTGGCTTAATTCCCAGTTATGCTTCTATTGGCATTCTCGCTCCGTTATTGGTTTTGTTGTTACGTTTGGTTCAAGGTCTTGCTCTGGGCGGCGAATACGGCGGAGCTGCTACTTACGTTGCCGAATATGCGCCAGCAAATCGAAGAGGTTATTATACCAGCTGGATTCAAACCACCGCTACATTAGGATTATTTGTTTCATTGGGTGTAATCATGCTCGTTAAATCAAATATGAGTGACGCCGCTTTTAATGCAGAATGGGGTGGTTGGCGTTATCCTTTTTGGATGTCTATTGTATTGGTGGGCGTGTCTATTTATATCCGTTTGAAAATGTCAGAATCTCCTTTATTCAGCAAATTGAAAGAAGAAGGAAAAACTTCTGTAAACCCTTTAAAAGAAAGCTTTGGTCATCGTGCCAATTTTAAAATGGTGTTGTTGGCTTTGTTTGGGGCAGTAATGGGACAAGGCGTTATTTGGTATACCGGTCAGTTTTATGCGCAATCATTTTTAGAAAATACCGCAAAACTTGATTTCATGCAAAGCCGTGAAATACTGTTGTGGGGCATTGCCTTAGGAACCCCATTCTTCTTGGTGTTTGGTGCGTTAAGCGATAAAATAGGCAGAAAATGGATTATGATTATTGGTATGTTGCTTGGCGCAATTTGTTATCGTCCAATATTTTCAACATTTTTAAAAGATACCAATGTTGAAAATTATACAGCAGATTTACACAAACCTGGCGCCCCGTTTGTAGTGGTTAAATCTGATATTTTAAAAACAGATACCATCATATCCATTAATGCAATTGTTACCACTACAAAAACACAATGGATGCTTCCGAATAATATACAACTCGTTGAAAACAGAACAGATTCACTTTTGAATTATCAATTGGGATTAAATGCTTCGCTAAAAAAAGATGCTAAACCTGTTTTTAATGGAAAGATTTTGCCCAATGATTTAAAGTGGAAATTTGTTTTTTTGGTTTGGTGTATGATCATTTTTGTAACAATGGCTTATGGCCCAATTGCGGCATTTTTGGTTGAACTTTTTCCTACAAAAATTCGTTACACGTCAATGAGTCTGCCTTATCACATTGGCAATGGCGTATTTGGTGGATTGGTTCCATTTATAGCTACGTTGCTTTCTGTATCTTTTACCAACAATCCATTGGTTGGACTTTGGTATCCAATTGGTATAGCGTTGTTGTGTGCTGTAATTGGGATGATGTTTTTAAACAATAAAGTAGATACTAACGTAAATGATTAATTGTTGTGTAAATTAAAAAGTCAAAATTAAAAATTAAAAAAATGAGTATCTACAATTTTGACTTTTAAACCACCACGACGGGCAAGATTTTGACTTTTAACTTTTTAATTTTTAATTAAATATGAAAACAATTAAACGAATTATAGGCGCTTTACTAATGATAGCAGCACCAATCATTTTATTTTTGCTCATTAAAGGAGCGATTGACAACATTCAAGTGGATGGCACAAAAGACATCAACAAGCCCATTCCATGGATTGTAATCATTACCATATTTACGCCCATTTCAGTGGGGTTGGGCATTTTTGGATATTATGCTTTTCAAGGCGATTATGATGTTTTGCCAAAAAGTTCTGAAGAGATATAATCCAGATTTTGCATTGAAAAATCCGTGTTTAGTTACAAATGCCAAATCCAAATTTATACGAATCACAGACGGTTACTGGCAAAGTTCCTTTGTAATGAAGGTCTCCTTTTAATAATTCAAAAGCAGATAGTTGCACGATGGCATCGTCTTCATAACAAACCACTAGGTTTTTTGCATCACACCAATTCTTTGCGGCATAAGCATTTCCAAATAAAAAGGTAATTGACGTTGTTTGTTGTTGCAACTTTTTTACAAATTCTACCGACTCATCGCTCATACTAAAATTCTTTGCCGGAGCACGATTTACTTGATGAATACCAATGACAACTTTTTTGCCCGATTTTTTTATACTATCTAACATTGCTTGAATAGCCTCTTTATTTTTATTCCCATAATCCATAAAAAACAAATCCGCATTATATTCAAGTTTCATCTTTTGGGCAAATGAATTTTTGTTGTTTATGCCGATGCCCACAAATATTACTTTCTGTTGATTATGCTTTTGATGTAATGGAAAAAACGCGTCATCTTTTTTACTCAATAATGTTATCGCATTTTCAGCGATTAATTTTCGCATAGCAGGCACGTCTTTATTGATTTCTGCAGTTAAATTATTGATGTTAATGGTGTCATTATTATTTAGCACATATTGATATTTCGCCATCAACACACGCTTACAATGAAACTCAATATCTGACCAATTCAAACGCTTATCTTCAATGGCTTTTTTAATTTTAAAAACCACCATCGGAATGCTATCTGGCAAACAAAGCAAATCGTTTCCTGCAATGAGTGATTGTACCGATGCTTCTCCATTTGGATAAAACTTTTTAACCCCCTGCATCTCTAGTCCATCCGTTACCGTTAGTCCTTTGTATTCTAATTTCTTTCTCAGTAATTCTTGAATGGCAATTGGTGAAAGTGATGTAGGTCTGTTTTTTGTAGAATCAATTGATGGAATAAATAAATGGGCAATCATCACACTGGAAACATCTTGTTTAAATATTTTTTTAAACGGATACAATTCAAGTGAATCTATTTGTTTGAATGATTTGTTGATAATGGGCAAATCAAGATGCGAATCTACATCAACATCACCATGTCCGGGAAAATGTTTGGCACATGCCATCACACCATTGTCCTGAAGTCCTTTCATATATTGAATGCCGAAGCTGGCAACTTTATATTTATTCTCTCCAAAACTTCTGTCATTGATAATTGGATTATTCGGATTGTTGTTTACATCCATTACCGGAGCGTAGTTCATTTGGATGCCCATACGCTTGCATTGTGCTGCCACCACTTTTCCATATTGATAAATAATGGAAGAATCTTTTACCGCACCCAACATCATTTGTTTGGGCAATGGCAACACGCTATCTAAAATTCGTTGGCCCAATCCCCATTCCCCATCAATAGAAAATAGAATCG
>VFKL01000140.1 GCA_009885535.1 Chitinophagaceae bacterium
CTGCACAAAAAAAGCATCGAAAAAACTGAAAATTTTAAAACAGAAAAAAAATGTGCATAACTATCGGAAGTAAAACTTTTCAATTATATTTGTATGACTGAATAGTTACATTTTTTGTGAATATGTGTTTGTATTTAAAAATATAAATACGAGAAAGATTAGTTTTTTCATGATTAATTATGAAGTGAAAAGTAAAAAAGTGAAAATTTTTGAATTTTGGTTTTTTATATTTAACTATAGCCCACTGTTTCAACCGTGGGTTACAAATGGTAATTTATATTTAATGGTTTCAACCATTTATTAAGACTGGATTTTTGATAATACTCAACTGCTCATAATCTCACTAGCCATCACATCCCAACTATATTTCTTCTTTTCCTCCACCAATCCGGGCAAAAAGCGATTCGGATTTTCGGCAAAAAATTGTTGTATGGTTTTTGAAATGGATAAAGCATCTGGTTCCGAAACCAAACCAACTTTTTCATGTGGCACCAAGGCTGGTAATCCACCTACATTGGTGACAATCATAGGTACTTCAAAATGATATGCCAACGGCGTTACGCCACTTTGTGTTGCGCTTCGATAGGGCTGTATCACTACATCCGCAGCACATAAATAATTTTTCACTTCGCTATCTGGGATAAAATCTGTTCGTAAAATTAAATCTTCTTCAATGCCAAGTTTTGCAATCAACTCATCGTACGATTTTCTGTCTTCGTAAAATTCACCTGCTATTAAAAACTTAATTTGACCCTTTAGATAATTCGATTTTTTTAATATCGAAATCGATTCAAATAAGATGTCTAATCCTTTATATTTTCTAATAAATCCAAAAAACAAAACGATTGAGATATTCTCGTCTATGTTTAAAATTTTTCTAGCCGATGATTGGCTTATTTTTTCTCCGAAATTATCGTAAAGTGGATGTGCAACAAATTTTGCTGGCATGTTTGGAGATATGTGTTTTAAATCTTTCATTACTTGATCACTCATGGTAATACAAGCATCAACCGATTTTAAAAAATATTTTGTAAATGGCAAATCGCCAGGTCTTTTTTCGTGTGGTATAATATTATCAGCAATACATACAACGCGTGTTTTTTTATTTTGTTTTACTATACGTAAAATAGTACCCAAACAAGGCCCCATAAAAGGTAACCAATACCTAACTACTATTAATTCGGGTTTGATTTTTTTTATTTCGTTCCCAATCAGCAACCAATTGATGGGGTTTATAGAATTGATGCAAACCCGAATAGTCAAATCTTTTGGTGCGGGTTCTGTTGAAAATTGAGTGGTTCCTGGAAATAAAAATCCGGGATATTGTAGCGAAAATGTATAAATGGTTACTTTGTTCCCTTTGTTTTGAAATTCGTGTGCTAAGCGTTCATTGTAAGATGCCAAGCCACCTCTTAGCGGATGTGCTGGCCCAATAATGACGATATGTTTACCTTGTTGATTCAAAAATAATTTGTGATTTAAAGACCAATTTTTTTCTCAATCAAGTAAAAATTTCTTTCTGAAGAATTTCGCGTAATTAACTCACCAATAAATCCAGCTAGAAATAGTTGTGTGCCCATTATCATGGCTAATAAAGCAAAAAAGAAAAGTGGGCGTTCTGTCATTCCCGTAACTGCAAACATGAATTTTGTAATGGTGAGATATAGAAATACAATAAACCCAAATGCAAATGACACGGTTCCCCATAATCCAAAGAAGTGCATGGGTCTTTTTCCAAATTTTCCTACAAAAAATATGGTTAATAAATCTAAGAAACCATTTACAAAACGATCCCAACCAAATTTTGTTACACCATATTTTCTAGGTCGATGTTCTACTACTTTTTCACCAATTTTTCTAAACCCTGCCCATTTTGCTAAAACGGGTACGTATCTATGCATTTCGCCATAAACCTCAATACTTTTTACCACATTAGAGCGATATACTTTCAACCCACAATTGAAATCATTTAATTGGATGCCACTCATTTTTCTGGCTGCAGCATTAAATAATTTACTAGGTATATTTTTTGTAAATGTATTGTCGTAACGCACTTTTTTCCACCCACTTACCAAATCGTATTGTCCTAGTGATAAGGTTTTTAATAACTCCGGAATTTCGTCTGGACTATCCTGCATATCTGCATCCATGGTAATGATATAATCACCCTGACTTGCTTTGAATCCTTCATTAAGCGCCGCACTTTTACCATAATTGCGCTGAAATTTTATACCTTTTATGTTGGGATTTTTTTCACTTAACTCGCAAATAACTTTCCAAGAATTATCCGTACTGCCATCATCAATAAGAATGACTTCGTATTTTAAACGTTGAAGGGTAACTACTCTTTCTATCCAAGCACACAACTCGGGAAGCGATTCGTCTTCATTTAATAGCGGGATTACAATTGATACATCCATAATATTATGTGTTATTCACTAAAATCAAATATACGTTTTATCCAGATTAAATTATTTTTTGCTCCAAAATCCTGAAGCTACAACTGTAACTAAAGTGCCCATAAGCAAATATTTTATGGTATTGAAAGCCAGCATCATCGGAATAAAAATCTGTCTTAATTTTTTTGTATTGTCTTCTATTTCAGGCATGGTTTTATTGCCCTGTTTTATAATTAATTGTTCATTAAATGTTATGGCTTCTTCCAAAATTTGTGGATTATACTTATAAAATATCCATGAATACACCACCATAAAAAAAGCAACGACTACAAAAATCTTAAACCCTTCGCCAAATAATTGTTTAAACCCAGCTTCCATATGCACTTGACGAAATTGAAACAATCCCAATAATAATCCAGATATGAAAACAAAAAAAATAATGTACTGACTAGACCCATTATCAGGCATTTTGAATAAATAAAAACAAATTAAAGCCGTGCTAATGAGTAATAAAGAAAGCAACATGCCTTTTTTTGTAGAGTTGAGATTTCTTAAATTCAATTGAAAATATTTTTATGGTTGTTGACAATGCCCAAAACTTTTCCAGTTAATCTATGTCCAATAAATGGGTTGTTTTTTGATTTTGATTTGATGTGCGATTGCTCAAATGTGTATGATACTGTAGGATCGAATATAGTTAAACAAGCCATTTCGCCAATTGCAATATTAGGGATAGGCAAACCAAAAATATTTCTTGGGTTAATGGTTAATTGATTGACTAAAGTTTGTAAATTTTTTGAATGGCTATTTAAAACACTAAAAACATTTTCTAAACCGATCATGCCAAATTTTGCATATTCAAATTCGCAATTTTTTTCGTCTGTATGAAGAGGCGTGTGGTGAGATGAAATGCAATTTATAACGCCTTCTGCTATGGCTTCTCTTACGGCGAGCATATCGGATTTCGTTCTAAGAGGCGGATTAACTTTTAAATTGGTATTGTAATCCATCAAATCTTCATCGCAAAAATAGGCATGGTAAGGTGTGGCAGATGCGGTAACATTAACACCCAATTGTTGCGCTTCATTAATAATTTCAATACTTCTTCTGGTGGAAACGCCGGTGATATGCAATTTCGAGTTGGTATATTTTGCCAATTCAATATCTCTTGAAATCATCAATTCTTCTGCTATTGCAGGTTTTCCAGGAAGTCCAAGTTGTGTACTAATTATCCCTTCATTAATTAGTCCATTTTCAGCGATACTTTTATCATCCGGAATTTGAATAATTACAGATTGATTGGCCAAAACATATTGTAAAGCTTTTATCATAATCCCTGCATGTTGAACAGGATTGGTTCCATCCGAAAAAGCTATTGCACCACTTTGATGCATGTCGTACATTTCAGAAAGTTCTTTACCATCTGCATTTTTAGTAATACTGCCAATGGGGTGAATGGTTACTGCAAAAGGGCTGCCTTTTTGAACAATGTATTCAATTTGAGTTTTTGAAGATAGAGTAGGGTTTGTATTGGGTGCAATCATCACGTTAGTAAATCCACCTGCTGCTGCTGCTTCAACACCCGATTCTAGTGATTCACGATACTCATATCCAGGATCCGAAAATTGAGCAAATACATCCATCCAGCCAATACTCACATGCAAGTTTTCAGAGGAAATGGTTTTATCGGCTAAATCATCTAAATAATCAGCAATATTTATGATTATTCCGTCTTCGATAAGAATATCTTTTACATCTCCATTAAACGGTGCATTAGAACAGATGATTTTAGCTTGCTTAATTAATAATTTCATTTTTATTATTCCATTTAGTTGGATATTTTTTTGACAAATTGCCGATGTTTTTCAGATTAATTATGGTTATTAAAAACATTTAACTAATCATTTTTTTCTTAGCAAATATCAATAAAAATAATGAGTAATCAAGGTTGTTTAGCGTTTATTGTTGGGTGAAAAGTAAAAAGTAATTGGTAAAAAAGTTTGTCCTAATTGGAGGTTAAAAAAATGCAGAAAAGTAAATGCAACAATTTTCTGTTTTGAATTTTCGAAATTTTATTAAAAAAATAAATACATGATAAACTTAAAAGGATGATGATTGTAATCTTGCTGGGCTAACCTTAAAATATTTTTTAAACTATTAAAAAATAGGCTAAATGATGAAATGCAAACTTCTTTTGCTTAAACCTAGATTTTTCAGTTGAAATCTATTACAAGAAAAAAATGCTGCAAATACAAGCGTTTGCTTGACTTTTTGATCTTATCATATTTCAATATGCTATCGACCATAAAATCTACTCAAACACTCGTCTTTATTGCCTTTTTCCCTTTCATCACGATTCCAACTGCAAAATCCAGGTTAAAA
>VFKL01000161.1 GCA_009885535.1 Chitinophagaceae bacterium
AATAAAAAAAGGGCCGTGATAGAAATCGCAGCCCGTATTAATCCAATATCCTATGAAAAACCATCTTTAAAACGATAACGCGTTGATTTTATTGCGTTTGTAAAATTTAATTTAAAAGTTTTTGTGTTTGCTCAGATAACATTAAGTTTTTAAAACTACAAGTCATCCATACTTTTTGACTTTTGACTTTTCAAAACAAAAAAAGGGCCGTGATAGAAATCGCAGCCCGTATTAATCCAATATCCTATGAAAAACCATTTTTAAAACGATAACGCGTTGATTTTATTGCGTTTGTAAAATTTAATTTGAAAGATATTTTTCAACACGATTAAATATTATCGTCAGAGGACTATCAATATTTTTTGAATTTTACTTTTGAATTTTTACTTTATTAATTCAAACGGAACATTAAATTTCTCGCCTAATTCTTTCAGTTCATTTTGCAGCATTTCTGGAATTGGAATTCCATTATGAATGCGCTCTTGCTCCATTATTCTTTCTGGATCGCCGGGGATTACAACAGGGTTTGTAGCATAAATTGGAATGGCTTCTCTAAATCTACTTATCCAAAGATCCATATCTTTTTTAAATGATTCTGCGGTTCTAAATGCATCGATTCTCATTGCTCCAAAAAAATGACCAATTCCTTTACCAGGCATATTTTCAGGCATGGGCACATAAGCTGGGAAAGGTGGTACCCACGGTCCGAAATTTGCCCCACTCAACACCCCTGAAAAAATATCTACTATTGACCCTAACATAAAACCTTTATGGCTGCTATGTTCGCGATCACCACCTAAAGGTAATAAAGCCCCACCCTTCTTTAACGCATCAGCATCATTTGTCTCATTCCCATGTTCATCTTGTACCCAACCGTTTGGTACTGCCATATTTTTTCTTTGAGATATTTCAAGCTTTCCATTTGCTGCAGTAGTTGTTGCAAAATCGGCTACAAAAGGAGGTTGTTCACCTGCAGGAATGGCTACTGCTATGGGATTTGTGCCCAACATTCTTTCTTTAGAAAAAGTCGGCGACACTAGAGCCGAAGCATTTGTCATAGCAATACCAATCATATCGTGAGGTAATGCCATCATCGCATGATGTCCGGCTATTCCAAAATGATTGCTGTTTTGCACGCTTATCCAACCACTGCCCACTTGCTTTGCTTTTTCTATAGCAATATTCATTGCCCACGGTGCAACGACCAAACCCAACCCTGAGTCGCCATCTACAACACCAGTGCTTGGTGTTTCATGAATTATTTTCATTTGAGGCTTACTATTAATCCGTCCAATTTCCCACAATCGAACATAACCCACCAAACGAGCAATACCATGACTATCAACGCCCCTTAAATCGGCACTCAATAAAGATTTTGAAGCTGTAATTGCATCAATTTCTGAACACCCTATTTTTATAAAAATAGATTGCACAAAAGCAAACAACTGATGATAAGAAAAATTTTGTTCCATTTAGCGAAGATAATGCAGCTTAATTTTATAAAATAATAAGACTGATATATGCAGCCCCAATTTTGCAGTTGAAAACTGAGTTCAAAAAAAATCATTTCCGTACATTTGTCAATCTTAAATAAAATATTATAATGGGAAGGATATTCGAAGTTCGTAAAAGTGCCATGTTTGCACGCTGGGACAAAATGGCTAAAAACTTTACGCGTATTGGTAAAGAGATAGCAATTGCTGTAAAATCAAGTGGGCCAGAACCCGATAATAATCCTGCATTAAGAAGATGTTATCTCAATGCAAAAGCATGCAACATGCCCAAAGATCGAGTTGAAGCTGCGATTAAACGTGCGATGGGTAAGGATACAACCAACTACGAAGAACTTGCTTATGAAGGTTATGGGCCACATGGTGTGGCGGTATTGGTAGAAACGGCAACCGATAATCCAACCCGTACAGTTGCGAATGTAAGAATGCATTTTACCAAAGGAGGCGGAGCGTTAGGAACAAGTGGAAGCGTGGCCTTTACTTTTAATAGAATGGGCGAATTTAAAGTAAAAAATGGCGGATTAAATACCGAAGATCTAGAATTGGAATTGATTGATTTTGGATTAGAAGAAATTGGTGAAGATGCAGAAGGTAATATCATTATTCGCACTGCTTTTAATGAGTTTGGCAATATGAATAAAGCCTTAGAAGAAAAAGGAATTGAAGTTATAACGGCTGAGCTTACACGGATTCCTGCCAATACTGTAGAACTTGGCGAAGATGAAGCCAATGAAGTTTTGAAAATGGTGGATAAACTTGAACAAGATGAAGATGTTCAAAAAGTTTATCACAATTTAAAATAGAATAACCCTGAAATCCTTATTCAGCCATCATTTCTTTAACAACCCTAACCACATCTTCGGTATTGGGTTTAGAGAAATAATCGCCATCGCTGCCAAACGATGGGCGATGCGCTTTTGCTGTTAATGTTCGAGGTGCTACGTCTAAAAAGCGATACCCATTTTGCTCCTCCATTACTTTATTATACATGTAAGATGCTGCACCTCCTGGTACATCTTCATCAACAAATAAAATACGACTTGTTTTTTCGAGCGATGCTTTGATTAAATGATTGATATCAAAAGGCAGTAAAGTTTGCACATCCATTATTTCGCAGGAAATACCCATTAATGCTAGTTTTTCGGCTGCTTCTTGTACGATACGTAAAGTAGATCCATACCCCACAATGGTAATGTCATCTCCCGATTTAATCACTTCTGGAATACCTAAAGGAACAGTAAATTCAAGTAAATTATTGGGCAATTTTTCTTTTAATCGATATCCATTTAAACATTCTATAACCAACCCGGGGTCGTTGCTTTTTAATAAAGTGTTATACATTCCAACTGCTTGAGTCATATTTCTGGGCACACAAACATACATCCCTCTTAGTGCATTAATAATCATACCCATTGGAGATCCGCTATGCCAAATACCTTCCAACCGATGTCCACGTGTTCTTACAATTAAAGGACAACTTTGTTGTCCAGATGTTCGAAAATGAGTTGTAGCCACATCATCGCTAAGTGGTTGCAATCCATACAATAAATAATCTAAATACTGAATTTCGGCAATAGGTCTTAGTCCCCTTAATGCCAAACCTATCCCCTGACCCATTATGGTAAGTTCTCTTATACCGGTGTCGAATATACGCTGAATGCCATATTTTTCCTGTAAGCCACTAAATCCCTGATTTACATCTCCAATATGACCCAGATCTTCTCCAAAAGCAACAACTTTTGAATTGGATTCAAACAATTGATCAAAATAATTATTCAACACTTCAAATCCATTCAACACAGCTGCGTCTTCTTCATAACGAACAGGAACTACTGGAATTTTTAATGCAGATTTTTCACCTTCATTATATAAGAATGAATCATAAAGTTTTTCACTTTCCGCTTTTAATCGTTGATAGTATTGATTAATGCGGGCAAATTCAGATTCATTTAAATTTGACAAATCTAAAATTGAAGCCAATGACTTAAGTACATCTCTACGCATTGGTTCACGAATGGCATTCAACTCTTTTATTACATTTGAAATTTCAGGATTCAATTGACCTGCAACATTCAAAATATCAACGGTTTCTTTTACTAAATTTTTAAGTGGTTGATGATAATTAGACCAAGCATTTTGTTTGTTTTCTTTTACAAACGCAATTGCATTTTCTTCAATTTCATTCAATTCGGCTGCATTTGCAAGTGCGTTATCTAAAATCCATTTACGCATTTGTTTCAAACAATCCCATTCTTTTTCCCAAGAAAGTCTTTCTGCATCTTTATATCGTTCATGACTACCCGAAGTAGAGTGTCCTTGTGGTTGGGTAATTTCTTCAACATGAAATAAGGCAGGAACATGGGTATCTCTGATTTTCTGAATGGCAGATTCTAACACCTCGCACATACCAGCATAGTCCCACCCTTTTAATTTATAAATATCAATACCATTCGAATCTTCATTTTTTTGCAAACCAGATAAAGCTTCTGAAATTGAGCCTTTAGTGGTTTGATATTTTTTTGGAACCGAAATGCCATATCCATCATCCCAAACGAAAACAGCTAATGGCACTTGTAAAACGCCAGCTGCATTCATGGTTTCCCAAAATTGACCTTCGCTGGTTGATGCATCTCCGATTGTGCAAAAACAAACCTCATTTCCTTCATTACTTAAATTTTTAAGTTCGGAAAGTTGAGGTACATTACGAAAAACTTTAGACGCAAATGCAAGACCTAAAGCGCGCACCATTTGACCGGCTGTAGGCGCAATATCACTCGATACATTTTTCAAAGATGCTAGGTCCATCCAATCACCATTTTCTGCAACAAATTTGGTTGCAAAATGGGCATTCATTTGACGGCCTGCACTGAAAGGCTCGTGCTCAATATTTGGATCGGCATATAGTTGTGCAAAAAATTGTTCTACAGTTGCCAAACCGCTGGAAAACATAAATGTTTGATCTCTGTAATAACCAGCTCTAAAATCACCAGGCTTAAAAAATTTCGCCATTGCCACTTGAGCTACTTCTTTACCATCACCAAAAATGCCAAATTTGGCTTTTCCAGAAAGAACTTCTTTTCTGCCCATTAAACTCGTTTCTCTACTTTCGCACGAAATTTTGTAATCTTTTAGTACTTCACTTCGAAAATTTTCAAAACTAAGTGCTTCTTGTTTGTTGATTTCATTTATTGATGTGTCCATTGGTATAATAATATTTTTCAAAAATAACACTTTCAAATTAGTTTGTTAAAAAACAGAAAACAAAGTATCAAAATAGTTGTTTGTAAAATGATTTTGTATATTTACTTTTAATTTATTTTACATCGAAGTAATTATGAAAATTTTAATCCCTTTTTGCGTTTCTTTATTAATAAGTATAGGTTCTTATGCCCAACATGAAGGGCATAATCATGATGTTGTAAAGTCTGAAGCAACGCAAGAACCTAAAGTAGATACTTCATTAATTTTGTTAGAAACAATATTTGACTTTGGCAAAATCCCACAGGGAAAACCTGTAAATCATAATTTCACCTTTAAAAATGGTGGAAATTCAGATTTAAAATTGGTAAATGTTCAAGCGAGTTGTGGTTGCACCACTCCAGAATGGGAAAAAGATAAAAGCATTGCGCCAAATGAAACTAGCGTAATTAAAGTGGGCTACAACGCTGCAGCTGAGGGACCATTTTCAAAAACAATAACCATAACTTATAACACAGATCAAAGCAGAGTCATTACTATTAAAGGTGAAGTATGGAAAACGCCAACTTCTAGTGCACCTGTAAATACATCATCAAGTATCTTAAAAGATTAATTATAAACACTAAAAACAAAAATTAAACACATGAAAAAACTATTACTTTCATTAACCGCATTGGTTTTAACAACAGGTATTTTTGCCCAATCAGATTCAGCAGTTGCAAAATTCAATTCAACTACAATTGATTTAGGTAAAATAAAACAAGATAATCCTACTACAGCAACTTTTGAAGTTACAAATACTGGTACAGAACCATTAGTGATTGAGCAAGCAACACCAACTTGTGGTTGTACAATTGGAGATTACACTAAAGAGCCAATTGCTCCAGGAAAATCAGGTTTTATTAAAGCAACTTACAATGCAAAAAATGTAGGTATGTTTGAAAAGCGTTTGAATGTAAAATTTGCAGGTTATGACATGAGACCAATTACCATTAAAGGTGAGGTATTGAAAAATGAGGATGCAGCAGCTACAACAACTCCATCAACTGAGCCTGCTAAAATAGCAGCACCTGGTGCACCTGTTCTTCAATCAACTGAAGCAGCAGCTCCTAAGAAAACAGCAGCTCCAGCAACACCTGCAAAAAAAGCTCCAGTAAAAAAAGCAACGCCAACAAAAAAACCATAATTAAAATTTCATAATAATATTTTAAAAGCCCTGCAATTTGCGGGGCTTTTTTTGTTTCAACCTGAATTTTTAAACCGGATTTTACAGTTGAAATAACTACAAATTGAGGGTTAAAAAACATTTATAATATGATTGCAAAAAATGTAAATTTGTTCTCAGGCTCATAAAATAAAAATAATGAAAGCTAAATACATCAATCCATTTACTGACTTTGGGTTCAAAAAAATATTTGGTGAAGAGGCAAGCAAAATCCTTTTGATTGACTTCCTTAATGCACTTTTATTGCAAACAAATAAAATTGTTGATTTAAATTTCAAGAATACAGAGCAACTTGGTCAAACAGATACTGATAGAAAAGTTATTTATGACATCTACTGTGAAAATGAGATTGGGGAGAAATTTATAGTTGAATTGCAAAAGGCAAAGCAAAACTATTTCAAAGAGAGAACGATTTACTATTCAACCTTTCCAATCAGGGAACAAGCTGAAAAAGGAGAATGGAACTATAACCTCAAATCAGTTTATTGTATTGGAATACTTGATTTCACTTTTGATGATTATGAAGAAAGCCCTGAAAAAAACGAAGTTGTTCATACCATTAAATTAAAAAATCAAAAAGGAAACATTTTCTATGAAAAGCTAACATATATCTATATTGAAATGCCTAATTTCAAAAAGGCTGAAAGTGAGCTAACATCAAGACTTGACAAATGGTTGTTTTTTATTAAAAATTTAGAGGACTTTCAAAATATACCAGCAATCTTTTCAGACGAAATATTTACAAAAGCATTTGAGAAAGCTGAACTAGCAAAATTCGGTGCGGTAGATTTGGATAATTATGAAACGAGTTTGAAAATTTATCGAGATTTAAAAGGAGTTATTGATACCGCTTTTGATGAAGGAAAAATTGAGGGAATAATTGAAGGAAAATTAGAAAAAAAAGTGGAAATAGCAAAAGCTTTAAAAGAAAATGGGGTGTCAATTCATATAATAATCAACACGACTGGACTAACTGAAGACGAAATAAATGAACTTTAACTTGTTCGTTCTGCTGTATTTTTTAAGTATCAACAATTTACTTATTCACAAATCAAAGAATATTTTATATAACTATACATCAAAGCTCTTTATCCTCACCTCAATAAATTTTACAAAAAAGTTCAGCAGAAATTAGTTCGTAATAAAGAATCCTATGCCTTTTTTATTTTAATTATTCCAACTGCATGCATTCCTTTCATTATTAAATAAGTCGTATCAAACTCGTACCATTTTTTTGCAAAGTTTGCGTCTTCTTTGTTGTGGTGATGGTTATTTTGAAACAATTCACCCATCAATAGGAATCCCCAAGGTGTGGAATTTTTACTTTTGTCTGTAGAATTAAAATTTCGATAACCATATTTATGACCGCACCAGTTTACAATTGCACCTTGTACCGGACCCATTAGAAAATGAATAGGCAATAATAAATACCACCAAAAACTTGGCGCATAAACCACATAAACAGCAGTGTATGATAGAATAAAAAACAGTCTTGTAATATTGTGGTCACCAAATTTATCTAGCTTCTCCCAAACAGGTAGGTAATCTGCTGTAAATTTCGCATCTGGTACTTTTTCATTTTTAATGAATGATTGATACATATTTTTTGTGCTCATCATCATTTGATAAACATCTTTAAAAAAATGAGGAGAGTGCGGATCTTCTTCACTATCACTGTACTCGTGGTGCATGCGATGCATAACCCCGTAAGCTCTCGGAATTAGGTAAGATGAACCTTGTACAAACCAGGTACTGAAATAAAAAAACCTTTCCCAATTCTTGCTTGTTTCATACAATTTATGTGATGCAAATCGATGCAGAAAAAAAGTGTGTAAAAAAAGAGATAAAAACCAATGGGTTAGAAAAAATACAATAATTACTGTCATTATGTTTAATTTAAGCACTGCAAGTTATTGAATAATAATACATTGGAATTAAAATTATGAGCCAATTTTTTAAAAATCCTCAAACTTGTTAAACAGAAATTTTAAAGCTAAAAATTAAAAGCCAAAATGTTCGATCCGATTTTTTTACTTTTTAGTTTTACCCGACACAATTAGCACGTTTTTTTACTTTTTAATTTTGACTTTTTACTTCTACCCCTAAATTGAACTTCACTACTACAGTTTCTTTTTTACCTGAAAAACATATATTTGCATCATGTTAAAAATAAGTCGCCGTGGGGAAATGATGCCCGCATCTCCAATTAGAAAATTGGTTCCATTTGCAGAAGCTGCGAAAAAAAAAGGGATTAATGTGTTTCATTTAAATATCGGACAACCTGATATTGAAACACCAAAATCTTGTTTAGATGCTGTTCGAAATGCAGATTTTCACGTTTTAGAATATAGCCACAGCGCAGGAAATGAAAGCTATAGAAAAAAACTTGTTCAATATTATGCTAAAAACAATATCCATGTTGATGCATCTGAAATAATTGTTACAACCGGTGGTAGCGAAGCGATTTTATTTGGATTTATGGCTTGTTTGGATGCAGGTGATGAAGTAATTATTCCCGAACCATTTTATGCAAATTACAATGGATTTGCTGTTCAGGCAGGGGTAAAAGTTGTACCGATTGGCAGTAAAATTGAAACAGGATTCGACTTGCCAAAAATGGAAGAAATTGAAAAAGCCATTACTTCAAAAACCAAAGCAATTGTAATTTGCAATCCGAATAATCCGACCGGTTATTTGTATAGTGAGGCGGAAATGAAAATTCTTGAAGCGCTTGTAATCAAACATAACTTATTTCTATTTGCAGATGAAGCATATAGAGAGTTTTGCTACGAAGCAGTGCATACCAGCGCCATGCATTTGAAGGGTGCTGAGAATAATGTAATCTTGATGGATACCATCAGTAAAAGATACAGTGCATGTGGTGGTAGAATCGGCGCATTGGTAACCAAAAACAAAGAAGTACTAAATGCTGCCATGAAATTTGCACAAGCCAGATTAAGTCCTCCATATTACGCACAACTTCTTGGTGAAGCTGCTGTTGATTTGCCTGATGATTATTTTGATATTACCAAGGCTGAATACAAACTAAGAAGAGACACCATTGTTGACAGACTAAATAAAATACCTGGTGTATTTTGTCCCAATCCAGGTGGTGCTTTTTATGCCATGGCAAGATTACCAATTGATGATTGCGACGTTTTTTGTCAGTGGTTGCTTGAATCTTTCAGTTATAAGAATGCAACAATTATGCTCGCTCCGGCAACTGGCTTTTATGCAACCGCAGGTTTAGGTAAAAATGAAGTTCGATTGGCTTATGTGTTGAATGTAGAAGCCATTCATCAAGCCATTGATTGCCTTGAAAAAGCACTTGAAGTTTATCCGGGAAGGGTGGACTAAACTGTTGAAGGTTTAATGCTTTAAATCGCTTCGCTGGTTTAAAGGTTTAATGTTTGTGGTATGTTGTTTATTGTTTGAAGCCCCCTTCCCCATCCCTTCCCCCGAAAGGTGAAGGGGGTTGAAGTAAATTCCATACCAACATCAAACATCTAAAATCAAGTATCCAAAATCTCGTTTTAAAATCAACTATTTCGCTCCTGGTTTACAATGACTTCTCAAATAATTAGAGTACAATGTTGACAAATGCGGAAATGTACCTTCTCCTTCGCTGATGCTATGCGTTCTGTTGGGGTAAGGCATGAATTGAAATTGTTTGTTGTATTTTATCAATTCATTGATTAACGCTTCTGCATTACTGTAGTGCACATTGTCATCACCCGTACCATGCACCAATAATAGATTTCCTTTCAATCCATTTGCATGGGTAATTGGAGAACCTTTGATGAAATCTGGCATATTTTCTTGTGGTAAACCCATGTAACGCTCTGTGTAAATATTATCGTAAAACAATAAATTGGTAACGGGTGCAATGGAGATCCCTGTTTTAAAAATGTCTGGAAATTGAAAGAGCAGATTCAATGTAGATGAACCTCCCCCACTCCAGCCCCAAACTGCCACTCTTGCTGTATCAATAAATGGCGAAGTTTCTATTAGTTTCATCACGCCCATTGCCATATCCCGAATATTAACTTGTCCATTTCTTCTATAAATAGCTTTCCGCCATGCAGCACCTTTTAACGAAGGAGTTCCTCTATTATCTAATGCAACCTGAATGTAGCCATCTTCAGACATACTTCCATCGTACAAAAAATTTTCATGGTTTCCATATTCATCATCCGTCGTTTTTGCTGCCGGTTCGCCATACACATACACCACAAGTGGATATTTTTTTTGGGGATTGAAATTTTTGGGTTTATTAATCCACGCATCCAGTTCAATATTGTCTGCAGTTAACAACTTTAAATATTCAACTTGTATTGAAGCATCAGTTTTAAGATTTTTCAAAATGGATTTATTTGAATTTAATGGCGTGATATCAGGCAACTCAACCCATTCTGAAATGGGCGGTGTATTGTGATTGCTATAGCGATGAAAAGCCATTTTTGCATTAGGAGAAATATCATAATCATGTGAACCTTTTAAAGCAACATTGCTCAACAATTCCATTGGCTCTTCTTTAAAAACTTTTGTAACAGGTGAATTTATTTTAGCCCTATACAAATAAAGTTGTGTTGCATTTTCAGGAGATGCCGTAAAATAAACATAGTTATTAGGCTCATCTATTGCTTTAATTCCACCAATATCAAAATTGCCTTTTGTAATCAATGTGGTGGTTTTACCATCTTTACTTATTTTGTAAATATGCCTCCAGCCATCTTTTTCACTTACCCATAAAAAATCTTGTTTGTTGTTTATCCAAATCCAACCTACCGGATTATCTGTATTCATATCCACCCATGCTTTATCGTTTTCTGCCCAAAAAGTTCTGGCATTTCCATCAGATGTGTTGCAATACATTAATTTACTCTCTTGCTGCTTTCTGTCGAGTTGTTGTACAATTAATTCATTTACTCCACTCCATTCCATTCTGGTTAAATAATTTTGTCGAGAATCGCCTTCAATTTTCATCCATTTTGTAACCCCATTTGCCAATAGCACAACGCCAATTTTAGCTGAAGATGGCGCATCCCCTACTTTTGGATATTCTACAGGAATGATTTTTGAATACACCGAATCTGTTGTATTTATCATGTAATAATCCCTGATTTTATTGGCATCAATTTGCCAATAGGCAATAGACTTACTATCAGGCGACCAACGAAAACCATCTCTGCAACCAAATTCTTCTTCATACACCCAATCAAATGTGCCATTTATCAACTTACGTGTACCATCTGTTGTCAGTTTTTTTATTTTAGATGTTGCCAATTCCTCAGAAAAAACATTGTGCTCGCTTACATAAGCAACATGCTTTCCGTCTGGTGAAAACTTAGCAAACATCAATGATTGCGCTGGTAAATTTTTTCCAAGTTGATATAATTTTTTTGAAGTAAAATCGTACACCCAATAATCGCCTTTGGTTTTATAACGCCAAACTTTTGCAGCATTGGTAAAAAGTAAAATTTTGCTATTATCGTTGCTGAATGAAAATGATTCAATAAATAAATGCATACTACTTCCAAAAGGTGTGCATTGTGATTTTGAAAGCAACACAGTTTGGGATTCTTTTTTAACATCCACTTTTATAATCTCTCCGTCTATGATTTTAAAATAATTCAACCCATCTTTTGACCATACAATGCCTTTTTTCTGCGCATTAACGATTTGAACAAATACAAATAAAAAAAAGATAACTACAGAAGAGATTTTAAAAATACGCATATCAATATTTTTTCAGTAAAAATTAAAGAATAAAATTAGTAAATACTTGGTCAATTCATGCTTATAGAAAAAAGAAACTTAAATTTGTTTTACATGAATACTATGGAATCAGCAAAACTCAGATTAGATAAATACCTATGGTCGATTCGATTATTTAAAACCCGATCATTAGCATCAGAAGCTTGTGACAAAGGAAAAGTAAAATTGAATGGAAACAGTTTGAAACCTGCAAGAAATGTACAAATTGGAGAAGAATACGAAATCAGAACGAGTGAAAAAAAATGGTTGATAAAAGTTATTGGACTTTTGCATACCAGGGTTCAATACTCTGAAGCCATAAAATATTATTCGGATATTACACCCGCTGAAGAAACCGATAGAATAAAATTTGAAGCGGCATTTTTTCAAACCGGAAAAAGACAAAGTAAAGTAGGTAGACCAACCAAAAAAGACAAGCGCGATTTGGATGAATTTTTAGATGTATAAAGCAACCCATTAAATAAAAAAATGAAGATTGATATTATAACTGTAGTTCCTGAAATTTTAAACGGTCCGTTTTCTCATTCAATAATGAAACGTGCACAAACAAAGGGATTGCTTGAAGTAAACGTGATTAATTTACGTGAATACACCACTTATGCTAGAGCTCAGGTAGATGATTATCCATTTGGTGGTGGAGCTGGAATGGTCATGATGATAGAGCCTTTAGTAAATACTGTAGAATCACTTCAGAAAACTACACATTATGATGAAGTTATTTTTTTAACTCCCGATGGAGAAACATTCAATCAAAAAATGGCGAATCATCTTTCGTTGAAAAATAATTTATTGATGATATGCGGACATTACAAAGGGATAGACCAAAGATTTAGAGACCATTTTGTTACCAAAGAAATTTCAATTGGCGATTATGTATTGAGTGGTGGAGAGCTTGCTGCTGCCGTACTAACGGACAGCATTGGACGCTTAATCCCAGGTGTATTAAATGATGAAACATCAGCCTTAAGCGATTCTTTTCAAGATGATTTATTGGCACCACCAGTTTATACCCGTCCGGAAACATTTCGAAATTGGAAAGTGCCAGAAGTGTTGATGAGCGGCAATCATAAAAATATTGACCAATGGCGTGTAGAACAATCATTGGAAAGAACAAGATTGCGTAGACCTGATTTATTAAAGGATTAATTATTTGGTAATAATAGCACTCCCGCAACTATCTGGCAATGGCACAAAGCTGATGTTGTTTTCTGCACAAAATTGTTGAACGGCTTTCTTTGCACCCAAATACGCATCGTTGTTGTAATCGTGTATGAAAATATATCCACCTTTAACTAGTCTTGGATAAAAATATTGAAGTCCGTTGTAAATTGGATCATATAAATCAGTGTCAATGCTCACAAAAGCAAATGTTTCATCTAGACCTTTTGCGGTTTCTGGAAAAAATCCTTCCTTGATAATGCATTGCTTGGGATTAGGCATAATTTCTAATACTTTTTTTACAGATGTATTGCTAAAATCCTGATCGCCGTGAGAAAAATTATTGGATTGTTCTGTTTTAATATCTGCTTCATCAAAACCTTTAAATGTATCAAAAAGATATAATTTTCTTGTTGGAAAATATTGATTGATATATCGCGCAAACTTGCCTTTATACACGCCCAATTCAGCCACAGCGCCCGATAATTTAGCATCCTCAATTTGATTAGAAACGAGTTCCAACGTTGAAAGTCGGATATAATCTAAATAATTTCTATCGTATTCTCTTTTTCTATTTAGATAATTTAAAGAAAAATTGATACGTGCTTTTTGGGCATTAAAAAATGATCCAAATAAAAAATTAAACGCTTTGATTAACATATAAAATAGATTGTGTTGCGAATGTAAAATATTAATTATTGTTGTCCGAGATAATCTAAAAATAGTACAATCTATCCTTTAAAAGCGTTGCTACTGCTTAAAAATTAAATGTTGGGGCAAAATGGGGGGTGCTATTTTTGT
>VFKL01000047.1 GCA_009885535.1 Chitinophagaceae bacterium
CGCCAAACGCCAAACGCCAAACGCCAAACGCCAAACGCCAAACGCCAAACGCCAAACACCAAACCACAAACGTTTAAATAAATGTCAAAATACCTCATAATCGGATTAGGAAACATTGGTGATGAATACGCCGACACGCGCCACAACATTGGATTTGATGTGGTATATGCATTTGTGGCTAAACATGGCGGGAGTTTCAGATCGGATAGATTGGCTTTTGTTGCTGAAGTAAAAATAAAAGGCAAAACTTTCGTTTGTGTTTGTCCAACTACGTTCATGAATTTAAGTGGAAGGGCGTTTAAATATTGGCAAGAAAAAGAAAAAGTGGCGACTGAAAATACACTTACGATTGTGGATGATTTGGCGCTTCCCATTGATAAAATCAGAATCAGAAAATCGGGTACGCATGCCGGTCATAATGGATTGAAAGACATTCAAAACATATTGGGCTCCGACGAATATCCTAAACTTAGATTTGGCATTGGAAACGTTTTTCCAAAAGGAATGCAGGTTGATTTTGTATTGGGAAAATGGAAGAATGATGAAGTACCACTCGTAAAATATAAAATTGAAAAATCAGTAGAATTGATTGAAAGCTTTGCGTTTGTTGGAATAGACAAAACAATGACCATTTGCAATAGCACCTCATACGATTTAAATAAAAGTTAATTTCTTATTGGAATATTAAACTCCTTTTTACTATTTTCGTTTACAGAATAATCTTTAACCCCATACAAAAACAATAATGAAGATAATTTGCATTGGCAGAAACTATGTAGAGCACGCAAAGGAATTAGGCAACGATATTCCAGATGAGCCTGTTATTTTCATGAAGCCCAAAAGTGCTATAATACAAGCCCATACGCCGTTCTACTATCCTGAATTTACAAATGAGCTACATTACGAATGCGAACTCGTGTTGCGCATAAGTAAAAACGGAAAGTATATTCAAGAGCGCCATGCCTCTAATTATTATAATGGTATTACTGTAGGAATTGATTTTACAGCAAGAGATATTCAGGATGAATTGAAGAAAAAAGGGCTTCCATGGGAAAAAGCAAAAGCATTTGACAACTCTGCAGCAATCGGTAAGTTTATAGATATCAAACCAGATTTCAACAAAAAAAATATCAACTTTTCGTTTTTAAAAAATGGCGAAAAGGTACAACAAGGCAATTCTGGCAATATGATATTTAGTATTGATAAGATAATCGCAAATATTTCATTGTATTTCTCGCTCAATATTGGCGATTATATTTTTACCGGTACACCTGCTGGTGTGGGCGAATGTGTAGTGGGTGATGAACTCGAAGCATTTTTAGAAAATGAGAGCTTGCTAAAATTGGAAGTGAAATAATTTCGCTGATTTAATAATCTCCATCAATCATTATAAAATTCCATCAAAGAGCCAAAATAACTTTGTGTCCATCCGGTAGTTATTGAGTCAAAATCTTCATCCGGAATATTGGTATGACGAAGTTCTACAGAAGTTTTGCTTTTATCAGGGTGTAAGATTATGGTTACAATAGATGGCGTTTCTTGTTCGCCAAAATACCATTCCTGTACTATCTTTTTTCCATATTCGAATGATATGTTTTTCCCGCAAATGCTATCTTCCCAAAGTGAAAACTCTGTATCCGCAGTAGGTTCCATGATTGCTGGCGAACCTGTCCATAATTGAATTGTGGCGGCATTGGTTAATGCATGGTATAAAATTTCTGGCTCCGTATTGATGATGTAGTATTTTTTAAAATCTTTCATTTTTTATAATAGGTTAAAATTAACAGTTTTTAGAAAACTTAAATTGTAAATTTGAACACAAATTTATACTAATCAATTAAACACACGAACAATGATTTCAAATTGTATAAAACAATATCAAATTGTTTTTTTTGTTTTATTTATTTTTTGCACAAATGCTTCATTTGGCCAATATCAATCTTTTAAATTAAATGCAAACGGAGATACCATAAATGCTATAAATAGTGCTGGACAAAAAATTGGCAAATGGGTTATTGAAGTTGGTCCATTACGTGGCGAAGAAGGTTTTGTAGAAGAAGGCTTGTATAAAAAAGGAGAGAAACACGGCTATTGGAGAAAGTATTCTACTATTGGTGATTTGCTGGCTGTAGAACATTATATTTTGGGTGGAAAAGATGGATTGCAACAATATTACAATTACTTAGGTGCTTTAGAAAGAGAGGAAAACTGGCGCGGATATAATCCAGATTCACCTTATGATACAGTGGCTATTTATGGAACCGGTAGCAATGAAATCATTGATTATAAATTGGTAAAAGCTGCACCATACAGTGTAAAGGAAGGGGAGTGGCGGTATTACGATCCAGGCACAGGAAGGATTATGCGAACAGAACTATGGCGTACAAATAATTTGGTTAATCCAGATAATCCAAGAGCTAATCAAAGACAAGCTTATGAAAAACCAAAAAAAGTAGATAAGCCAGCTGAAATGATTGAATGGGAAAAGAAAAATAAAGGGAAAAAAATTACTGATGGGAGAACGGGGTTGTAAGTAAAAAGAGAAAAGAGAAAAGAGAAAAGTGAAAAGTGAAATAAAAAAGCGTGCCAATCTTGGTTGTGTTTTATTTTGTTAATTTCTTTCTGGAATATCGAAATGCTTCACGCTTATTATGCAAATCAGCACACTTATTAATTAAGGCATTGAATAAAACAATTCCTCATTTTTATTCAATAATTTCAAAAGAAAAATCTGTATGAAATTTTGTTATTTTTTTCTTGTAATACTATCATTTTCGTCTTGTACTCCAACGTATCAGCTTTTTGAAATTTCCTCAACCGATACTAAAACAATAAATAAAAGTATTATGTTTGAAAATAGTGATGTGAAATTGACTTATGATTTTTGGAGTGATGGGGGGCAAGTCTATTTTAAATTTACAAACAAAACAGCCTCGGAGTTATACATTGATTGGGATAAGTCACATCTAATCTACAATGGAATTTCCTTTGAATATTGGAATGATATAGAAGAGTCAAGTTCTCTTTATGCATCATTAACTTCAGCTTCTTCAAGTACTTTTTCAAATGCTAGTTTGAATATTTTTGGTAATTCAGCTGTTGCTAATTCAAATAGTTCAACTTCTACCCTAGGAAAAAATATAGCAGCAATGTCTACAACAAAAACTAAACCTAAAAAGATAATATTTCTTCCTGCAAATGCTTCTGTTGTTGTTTCTAGATTTACAATCAGCAAATCTCCTTATTATAATTGTGATTTTAATTTAAAAAGCAAGAAATCAAAATCAATTTCATTTACAAAAGAAAATACGCCATTGGAATTTAGAAATCAGATTGTTTATTCTCATGACGATAAGTTTAATAATAAAACATCAATTGATAATAGTTTTTACATTTCTTCAATTTCATTCATATCCCAAAAATTATTTAACGGAGAAACGCTTACTAGTAAAAATTGTAATTTAGATGGAACAAAATCTACAGCAACATATAATGAACTTCCGTATAAAAAAGAGAATAGATTCTATGTAAAAGCAAGCAAAGGTTGGTAAAATCAAAGAAATAATTACTACTTTTTACTTTTAAATTTTGAATTAAATATTTATAATTGAAAACACTGCTTTACTTAGCCATCGCCATTCTATTTGTTTCTTGTAATCAAAATCATAATAAGGATAGCGCTAAAAAATCCAATCAAAATTCACCTACTCCAAAAAAGAAATCGGTTACAATTGCCATTCAACCTTTTGTTGATATTCCAAAAGAAAATGTTGATTATGTAGCGTATTATTTAAAAAAAATGTACGCAAACGTAATTATTAATAAACCCATTGAATTTCCAAAAAACTCCCTCAATCAAGCTAAAAAAAGACATAGGGCCGATTCGCTTATTCATTTTTTGAGTGCACAAACAAAGCCAGGCTATTTAACTATTGGACTTACTAAAGGTGATATAAGTGCTAACAAAGACAAAATTCCAGATTGGGGCATTATGGGTTTAGGTTTTTGTCCAGGAAAATCATGCATTGCCTCATCGTTTCGATTACATGGAAAAAACAAAACGGAGAAACTTTTCAAAGTAGCCATTCATGAATTAGGCCATACACAAGGATTGAAACATTGTCCAGTCAATGATTGTTTAATGCGTGATGCAGAAGGAAAAGATCACCTTGATGAAGAAAAGGAATTTTGCAAAAAATGTAAAGCGGTTTTAGTTAATGCTGGATGGGCGCTCAATTAATCATCGGCTTTTCTATATTTTTTATTTAATCAAACCGTTGAAACGGTTTTGACATTCGTTTCTATAGCCCACCGTTTCAACGGTGGGTGGAAGATGGTTATGTCAATGTGTAATGGTTTTAACCATTTTTTCCTTTTAATGTCTCAAATAAATACAAAAAAATAACCCACGGTTTTTTCCATGGGTTATTTTTATTTTGAAGATTTAATCGTCTTCCAAATTAATTTTTAATCTCTTTTTGCATTGGATTTCTTCCGCCAACAGATCCTCTTGGCGTTGCTTTTTTAGATTTAAACAATTCAAATGTAGATGGCGTTGATGTTAATGGCCAATTGTTGTTCTTTTCTTCAATATCTGCCGTTTCTCTGTATGGATCTAATTTTATAGATACCACTTCTTTTTCTTTTAAATACGTTTTCACCACCTTTTGTTCATTTTTTCTCCAAACGTTTACGCCAACCCTATCCACTTCTTTGCTGCCATCTTTAAATGTCCATTCAATAATGATGGGCATTACCAAACCGCCTTTGTTACTCATCGATAATTCGTATAGACGAACCTCACCAGCAATTTTAGTTTTCTCTTCACTTGCTAATTCCTCTCTGTTACTTGGTTGTATTGGAATTACAAATGCATTGGTGTCAATATTTGCCAATCCTCTGTCATACCTCCAATAAAAATCCCTCAAGGTTGTATCAGCATCTGTTTCAAACACAATACTTTTATCCGTTCTGTTTCTGATTTTTGAAATGTCTTCGTAACTATTTTGCATTGGTTTTTGAACCGGTTGATATGTGTTGCTTCCTTCTGACGCTTTTGCTTCTGTTGGTACTGTATTTAAAACCGACCATTTCACACTATCCAATGAAATATCTACTGGATCTGTATTGTAAAACCATCCTCTCCAAAACCAATCTAAATCTTCTCCACTGGCGTCTTCCATTGTTCTAAAGAAATCTGCCGGGGTAGGATGTTTGAATGCCCATCTGGTACAATATTTTTTAAATGCAAAATCAAAATTCTTTCTACCCATAATGGTCTCTCTCAAAATGTTTAAGCCAGTTGCGGGTTTTGAATAAGCATTGGGTCCAAACATAATGATGTTCTCACTGTTTGTCATTATCGGTTCCAATTGGTCTTTTGGCAATTTCATGTAATCCACAATTTTATATGCCGGTCCTCTTCCTACTGGAAATTTATTGTCCCACAATTCCTCCGTAAGGTATTCCACAAACGTATTCAACCCTTCATCCATCCACGACCATTGTCTTTCATCGCTGTTGATAATCATTGGAAAGAAATTATGACCTACTTCATGTATAACCACGCCAAGCATTCCGTTTCTAGTGCCTTCACTGTATGTGCCATCTTTTTCGCAACGTCCATAATTAAAACAAATCATCGGGTATTCCATACCGTTAGCCGCTTCAATACTTTGTGCTACCGGGTATGGATAAGGGATAGTAAATTTCGAATAGGTTTTTATGGTATGTGCAATTACTTTAGAACTGAATTTGCGATAAAGCGGATATGCTTCTTTTCCGTAAGCACTCATGCACATAATTTTTTTGCCTTCAACTTTTGCTGGAACTGCATCCCACACGAATTTTCGGCTACTTCCCCATGCAAAATCCCTAACGCTATCCGCATAAAAAATCCATGTTTTCTTTTCTGTACTTCTTTGCTTTTCTCTTGCTGTTGCTTCATCAAGTGTAACGATTTCGGTGACGTCTTTTGCATTTTGCGCTGTCTGCCATCTTTTAAATTGTGCTGGAGAAAGTACCTGCTGATAATTTTGACCAACGCCTGTAGACATGACCACATGATCAGCTGGAACCGTAATTTTAACTTTGTAATTTCCAAATATTAAAGCAAATTCACCTGTACCAGCAAACTGATGATTTTGCCATCCCTGGTTATCGCTATACACACATAATCTCGGAAACCATTGTGTAATCGTAAAAATGTCGTTGCCATCTTCTGGAAAATATTCATACCCACCACGTCCACCATATTTCATACGGTCTGCAATAAAATAATTCCAGTCAATTTTAAAACTAAATTTTTGCCCCGATTTTAATGGCGTAGGCAAATCAATACGCATCATCGTTTTGTTGATGGTATAATTTAATGCAACACCAGCAGCTGTTGTAACTTTAGTGATGTTAACGCCAAATGGTTTGTCTTTTTTGCCTTGCATATTCATGATATCGCCTTCATTGATTTGCTTTGGCATACCATTGCTATTTTGGTAATCGGCGTTGTTATTGGTGCTTTGTTGATTTTCATCCAGTTGAAGCCATAAATAATCCAATGATTCAGGTGCATTGTTGAAAAAGGTAAGTGTCTCTTTCCCATTTAATTTTCTATTCGTTTCGTCTAATTCGCAGTCAATATTGTAATCACATCGTTGCTGCCAATATTTTGCACCTGGCGCTCCACTTGCTGTTCTGTATTCATTTGGGGTTGGTAAAATAGTGCCCAATTGCTCAAAACGATTCCCATGATTACTCCCCGGATTGTTTCGAATATCTTGTGCTTGAGTGGACACAAATAAAAACTGCAATAGCAAAAAAGCTATGATTTTATTAAGCATAATTGATGTTTATTTTGAGTTGTAAATGTATGATTTTATCTTTTTAAAAAGGAAATCTTATGAAGCACAAGTAAATTCCAGCGGCTAATGCAATCGTATTTAAGATTCGAATCCACCATTTTTGTGGCAGCCCAATTATCTCCACAAATAATTTTGCTAACAAAAGCATAAGCAGTACAATTAAAATTTGACCCACCTCAAGTCCTATGTTAAAACTTAATAACGGTAAAGTGATTTGTTGGGATTCAGCCAAAATAAAACGTATCGTATTGGCAAACCCAAGCCCATGAAGCAATCCAAACAATAAGGCATATACATATTTAAATCGAAATGGAGCTTTTGGATGTAAACTTTTTACATATTGAATTTCGGCTGTAAAAATGATGCTAACAGGGATTAGCAATTCTACAAAATCACTGTTTATTTTTACCAAATTTAAAACACTCAAACTCAATGAAATGGTATGGCCAAAGGTAAATGCAGTTACCAATAACAAAACCTGCTTTATGTCTTTTAAAAGATAGATAGAGGTCAACGCCATGATGAAAAACAAATGGTCAAATGCATCAACACTGATGATGTGATGCCAGCCCAGTTTAAAGTAAAAAACAAAATCTTCCATTACTGATGCATTTCTTAAAAGTAAAAACCTAGTTTTGATTACAAGCTAACGGAAATATATTAAATTAAAAAGGATGTTCAAAAATAAAAGAAGTATCGTTATTCGCCTGTTGTTGATTTGTATGACATTAGTTTTTACGGGTGCTACAACGCATCCCATTTATGTAAGCGTGACCGAAATTCAACACAATGCAAAAGCTAAAACGCTGGAAATAAGTTGTAAGATTTTTACTAGCGATTTCGAAGCCATTTTGAAATCTAAAACAAAATCTAAAGTCAATCTTTTACAACCAACAGATAAAACTTTAATGGAATCCTTGGTTAATCAATATATTCAGCAACACCTTAAAATTAAAGTTGATGGCAATTTGAAACCAATAGAATTTTTAGGCTATGAACAAAATGAAGATGCCATACAAAGTTTTTTTGAAATTAACGATGTGGCAACTTTGAAAAAAATAGATGTTCAGGATGATATTTTATACGAATACAAATCCGAGCAAATCAGTATTATTCATGTAGTAGTTAATGGAAATAGAAAAAGTACGAAGTTGGTTAATCCGGAGAGCACTTTAAGTTTGAGTTATTAACTTAGCCAAATAAAATGTAAAAATTTAAAAGTAAAAATTGTTGTTTTGTTTTTTAACTTTTGACTTTTGAATTTTCACTTCTCTTATTCCTCATTCATTTCATCTTTGAGTTCTTCCGAAATCTTTACAAGTATTTTGTCTATTCGCTGACCATCCATGTCGATAATTTCAAAATGAAAATCTTTCCAGCTGAAGCTTTCTCCAGTTGCAGGAATATGTTCTAATTCGTGGAGTACAAAACCGGCTAAAGTGTCAAATTCATGTTCGCCTTCGTTCATCCATTCGGCACGTTCAAAATAACTTAAGAAATCATAAAATTGAATCAATGCATCTACTAAAAAAGTGCCGTCTTCACGTTTTACAATTTCGTATTCTTCTTGACCAACTTGCGGTACATCGCCTACAATGGCTTCTACAATATCATTTAACGTAATCATCCCTTCGAGTGTGCCGTATTCACTTACGATAAAGCAGGCATGGATTTTTGACGTTTTTATTTTTTCAAGTAATTGATAGGCTTTGTTGTTTTCTGGTACAAATAAAGTAGGCTTTATCAGTTGCTCAAGCTTGGTTTCAGGGGCAGCTTTAAGCAAATCTTTTACGTACACGATACCTTTTATTTCATCCACAACGCCATCGCAAACGGGATAAGTGCTGTATACAATTTCGGGTAATTTATTTTTCACATCTGAAACGGTGTCATTAATATCGAGCCACACAATTTCTGTGCGATGCGTCATCAAAGAAGTAATGTTCCTATCTCCCAAATGAAAAACCCTTTCAATGATTTCTTTTTCATCCTCTTCAATTGATCCATGTTCGCTGCCTTCGGTAATCATCATTTTAATTTCCTCTTCTGTAACAGCATTGTCCGAAGGCTTTTTTATGCCCAATATTTTAAAAATCAGATTGGTAAAATTGGATAACAACCATACAAATGGATACATCACTTGAGAAATAACGTTCATTGGTCCGGCAGCGATACGTGCAATTTTCTCAGCTTGCATTAAGCCCAGTTTTTTGGGTATGAGTTCGCCAAAAATAATGGTTAAAAATGTTACAAATACCACTACAATTGTTGTGGAAAGCGAATCGGCATAAGGTTTTAAAGCATCTATAGGTATGCTTTCTAAAAAAGGTTTTAAACCTTCGCCAAATTTCTCACCGGAATAAACCCCCGTTAAGATGGCAATACCCGTTATGCCAATTTGAGCTGTGCTTAAAAAACGCTCGGGATGGTCGATTAATAATAAAGCCGCTTTTGCTTTTACATCGCCTTTATTGGCCAAACTTTCCATTCTTGATTTGCGGGCGCTGATTAATGCAATTTCACCTAAAACGAATAATCCGTTGAGAAAAATAAGTAAGAGTAATATAAAAATTTCCATATTGAAACAATAAATTGATTGGCAAAAGCCAAAATATCCCTACAAATATAAGGGTTGAGCTACATGTTCGTGTTATTCATTCTACTTTATTTTAATAAGCTCGTATTTCGTTACCACCGATTTCCTAGTATTTGGGTTCAAAAAAATCAACGACAAACGTGTTATGCCAAAATCTTCTCCTGTTTTTAAAATGTCAAATTCTTTTTTTGAATTAGAGAGTTCTTTCAGCTTCTCTTCACTTGTGATAATGTATTCGCCAGATTTTATGGAATCCAAATTATTTTTTTCTCGCACAAATCCATCCGAATAAAAATGGATACTTCTCATCACCGAAAACTGGTAAGTGAAAACAATATTCGGGTTGATGTGATTTTTTTTAATGTATTTGCCAACAATACTTCCTGTTTGATATTCAAGTAGAGCTGGGTATAAAACGGCATTTAAAAATAAATTCATTCCAATTATTGAATAAACACAAAGGAAAATAAGTTTGCTTTTTAAGTCTTTTATTTTGAAGAAAAAATAAAACATTAATAGAAATAATATAAAAGCCAAAATTGGAAAGAAAATAGATATAGCTTCAAAAGGTATTTTCAACAAAATAATCAACACCATCCAAAGCAGTGTAAAGATTACAAGGTGCAGATTTGTAAATAGGGTTAGCCATTTTTTAGAATGATTAAGATAAAACAAATGGTGTAAATAAACTGCGGTTACAATGGCAGCAAATGGAAACCCAACAAATATATAATGAGGCAATTGATATTTGCTCATACCCAATGATAGATAGGTAAGTATAAATCCGCCTATGCAAATGGCTTCAGCAGATTTGTTGATGATGAATTTTTGTTGAACGATGTTTTTTATTTGCCAAATTAAAGCTGGAATAAAAAATAAAATCCAAGGTAAAAAAGACCATAACATATTTTGGAGTAAAAAAGTAATTCCCGCTCCGTTATTCCACACCGATTCGCCTGTGATGCGTCCAAAACTTTGGGTCCAATAAAAAAAACGTAATCCTGAAACGCCTGTTTTTCCATTAACAATTTTGTCGGGATGTAGATCAAACTGATCATATAATCCCCAACTCATTGGTATAAGTAAAATGCCAATAATCAATATGGCTAAAAGATATTCCCATTTTAAAAATGCTTTGAAATTTCTTTGTAATAAAAAATGAATAAAAAATCCAAAGCACGGAACCAGCAAAGCTATTGGCCCTTTTGTCATCATGCCTAAGCCAATGCCAACACTGCCCAAAATGAAATGAAACATTTTATTCGTTTGATACCAAGCAGCCAACTGCCAAATACTAAAAGCTACACAACCCATCAATATCGTGTCGGTTCTTACATCATGATTCATTAAAAAAAATCCTTGTGATGTTGCCAGAATTAATGCGGAAAGTAAAGCTGTTTTTTCGTTGTAAAATACTCTGGCTAGTTTGTATGTTGATAAAATAGCCAACAAAGCAAACAGAAATGACGGTAAGCGGTATGCGAAGTTATTTATGCCAAATATTTTCATGCTTATAGCACTTATCCAAAAAAGAAAAGGGGGCTTGTCTAAATATTCTACACCTGTATCATAAACATATAAATAGTTTCCGGTGCGCAACATTTCTCTACTCATGGATGCGTATTGAGCAGCATCTACATCCATGATGTTTATGCCAAACCCAACAAAATATACCAACAATAAAGATCCAATAATCAACAAATGGTTTCTGTTCATAAACTTTGTCTAAATGATTTCTATACAGCCTACTTTACTTTTAAAAGCGTTAGCAGTTAAATATCCAATAACACTACCCAATAAGGCGCCACCTATAACATCAAAAGGAAAATGAACGCCAACATATACTTGCGCATAACAAATTGCAGCTGCCCACAAAATAAACAAGTAATTAAATTTACCCCATACTTTTTCTAACGTTATAAAAATGAAAACCGCTATTCCAAAATGATTGGTGGCATGTGATGAAGTGAAACTTCCATTTTGTCCACAATGGTCTAATAATAAACGAATGCTATCGGCGAGTTCGGGATTGTTGCATGGTCTTAATCTTCCAAAAAGGGGCTTTAAAAAATGACTGCTGATGGAATCTGTAATGGTAACGGTTAACAATAAACATCCAATCCAAATAGCTGCTTTTTTTGGGAAGTTATAAATTGCAAATAAAATGATGAAAAAATATAAAGGCAACCAAAAAAGTGGCTGTCGAATAAATGGCATTATTGAATCAAAAAAAGGATTGCTCGCTTTTTGATTAACTAAGCCAAATAAATATTTATCAAAATCAACAATTTGTTTGAACATAAAAAAAATAAAATCAATAACCTAAATCAAACAACAGAGATAATTATGTGGTTTTCTCAGCAACAAAAATCAGTCTTGGTGATTTTTGTTCTTCAAAACTATTTAATTGATAATCTCCAAAAACATCTTTTATTTTTAGCTGATGAGGCAAAAGCATTGCTTCAAAATCAGCTAAGGTAAATTTTGAAACCACTTCTGTAAAGGCAATGGCTTCTTTTAAAGCAGGATCTTCAATCAGAATTTTTTTATAAAACTTTTTTTCATCATGCCAACGCGTAATGGTGTATTCTACATTATTTATCAATTCTTTACCTTGATGAACCATATTTTGTTCGGTAAAATGTACGTTTAAATAATCAATTACAAGTTTGCCTCCTTTTTTTAATGATTGAGCAATAGACTGAATGGCATTATTATTTTCTCTTTTTGTATTAAAGTACCCAAAACTGGTAAATAAATTAAAAGCGTAATCGAAATAATTGATCCAGAAAATTTCACGCATATCGTGTTGATAAAAATGCAGATTATCTTTTTCTTGCTTTAATGCTTCTTCAATACTGGCTTTACTAAGGTCAATTCCAGTAACATCAAATCCCAAATTAGCCAATTGAATCGCATGTCTTCCTTTACCGCATCCAATATCTAACATCTTGGAATCAGTAGCTGGATTTAGTTTTTTTACAAGTTTATCAATAAACAAAGATGCTTCTGTATTGTCTCTGTTTTTATATAGTTCATGATAATAAGTGGTATCAAACCAATTTTTAAACCATTCGTCTTGCATATTGCGAAGATAATATAAGCATTTGTATTTGAAATAGATAAAAACCCATTCGTATATCTTATATATTTTTCATGTATTGTAGTTGAACATCCTTTTTTCTTGTAATAAATTTCAACTCAAAAATCTGGGTTAAAGGGGTGTAAACATTCATTTTTCCATGATTCTTCTATGTAAACTTGATTTGTAGTAATATGATGCAAATCATCGTTGATTTTTACTGCCAATTCTTTGTTATATTTGTTATCCAAAATTTGATGTAAATATGTCGTTGATAAAAAGTATTTCAGGTATTAGAGGAACAATTGGGGGTAAACCGGGGGATAACTTAACACCGTTGGATGTTGTAAAATTTACTGCTGCTTATGGAACGTGGTTGTTGCAAAATTCTTCAAAGAAAAAATCAAAATCTCGTTCAAAAGTAGTAATTGGCAGAGATGGAAGAATCAGTGGGTTTATGGTTAAAAACTTGGTTGCATCTACGTTGTGTGGATTGGGTATTGATGTAATTGACTTAGATTTTAGTACAACCCCAACGGTAGAAATGGCGGTAACTTTATTAAAAGCAGATGGGGGAATTATAATAACGGCTAGTCACAATCCCAAAGAATGGAACGCATTGAAATTATTAAATAATAAAGGCGAATTTATCAGTGGAGATGAGGGGAAAATGATTTTAGACATAGCCTCAAACGAATCTTTTGAATTTATTCAAGTTGATCATTTAGGGCAAATTTTTGCCAATGATGATATGCTTACTGCACATATTGATTTAGTGGCCAACTATAAATTTGTTGATAAAGATGCCATTAAAGCTGCAGGATTGAAAATTGTGGTAGATGCAGTAAATAGTACAGGCGCAACAGCCGTTCCAGCTTTATTAAAAGCGTTGGGTGTAGAAGATGTAGTGGTAATCAATGGCGAAATCAATGGCCATTTTGCCCATAACCCAGAGCCATTACCTGAGCATTTGACAGAATTGAGCAGAGCAGTTATTTCAAATAAAGCAAATCTTGGAATTGCCGTAGATCCGGATGTAGATAGACTTTGTTTTGTTTGTGAAGATGGAACCATGTTTGGCGAAGAATATACCTTGGTTGCTGTAGCTGATTACGTTTTGAGCAAAAAACCAGGAAATACCGTAAGTAATTTATCCTCTACAAGAGCATTAAAAGACATTACGTTAAAATATGGCGGCACTTATTTTGCCAGCGCAGTAGGAGAGGTAAATGTTGTAAATAAAATGAAAGCCGAAAATGCCGTTATTGGCGGTGAAGGAAACGGCGGAATTATACTTCCTGATTTGCATTATGGTCGAGATGCTTTGATTGGAATCGCTTTGTTTTTGACGCATTTGGTAAAGAGTAAAAAAAGTACAAAACAATTGCGCAATACCTATCCAGATTATTTTATGAGCAAAAATAAAATAACCCTTGATCATGGTGTAGATGTTAAATTGGTTTTTGATAAGATTAAAATGAAATATAAATCCAATCCAGCAAATACAGAAGACGGCTTGAAAATTGAATTTGATAATGATTGGGTGCATCTTCGAACCAGCAATACCGAACCCATTATCCGTATTTATGCTGAAAGTAATTTTGAAACCACAGCTGATAATATTGCCATGCGTTTAATGAGAGATATTCAGGAGTCATTGGTATAATTTCGGTTGGTAAAATCTAATATCTAAAATGAATCGCATTTTTTTTGACAATGCAGCTACTACCTCTATGGATAATGAAGTGCTGCAAACAATGATGCCTTTTTTAACGGAGAAATTTGGAAACCCTTCTTCCATCTATTCTTATGGCAGAGAAACTAAAATGGCCATTGAATCTGCTCGAAAAAATGTAGCTAAAATTTTAAATGCACATCCAGCAGAAATATTTTTTACCAGTGGAGGTACAGAAAGCAACAATACCGCAATTACTGCATCAGTTAGAGATCTAGGCTGTAAGCATATCATTACCTCTCAAATTGAGCATCATGCAGTTACCCATGCAGTAGAACATATTGCAAAGCAATTTCAAATCAAAGTCAGCTATGTAAATTTAAAGCCTAATGGTCATATCGATATTGTACATCTTGAAAAATTACTTATTGAAAGTAAAGAAAAAGCATTGGTATCTTTAATGCATGCCAATAATGAAATTGGCAACATTATGGATTGGCATATCGTAGGAAATATTTGTAAAAAATATAACGCTATCTTTCATAGTGATACGGTTCAAACCGTTGGACATTTCCCTATTGATTTAAGAAATACACCGGTGCATTTTATCACAGGCGCTGCCCATAAATTTCATGGGCCAAAAGGTGTGGGTCTTTTATACATCAATGAAAATGTACGCATCAACCCATTTATTTTTGGTGGCGGACAAGAGAGAAATATGCGCGCAGGTACAGAAAATTTGTATGGCATTGTTGGATTTTCAAAAGCGTTAGAACTGGCAACAAAAAATCACGATGCAGATAAAAACCACATTTTAGAAGTTAAAAAATATTTCTACGATCAACTGAAACTTAATATTAAAGGGGTTGATTTTAATGGGGATGTTTGGGGACAATGTTTATACACTGTTTTAAGTGTTAGTTTTCCTAAAACAGAAAAATCAGAAATGTTGCTGTTTAATTTAGATATCAACAACATTTGTGCAAGTGGTGGAAGTGCTTGCGCATCCGGCACTGAGGCAGGTAGCCATGTAATTAGGGTAATAAATTATAATCCCAATCAGATAACCGTTAGGTTTAGTTTTTGCAAACACAACAATAAAGAAGAAGTAGATGTAGTGATACAAAAACTCAAAGAAGTATTATAGTTAAACGCTGTTTTTCTTTTAGAAATTCCAATTGAGAAATCTAGATCAAAATTGATATCCCAATTTTTCAATTAGGGCATTAGGCAACACCGGTAGTTTTCTACGATCAATTAAAAAACTATTTAATTGAGAAATTTCTTTAAAGATGTAGTGCTTATCCATTGCACCTTGTAGATATCCTGCCCCAGTACTTCCACCTGTTCCAACACGGCTTCCAATCATACGTTTTACCATGTTGATGTGGCGATATCTCCAACTGCCCAATTGATTGTCTATTTCCAATAAAACATCCAGCAATTGAAATGGTAATTCTAATAAAGGGAAACCTCTATACAACATGATGAATAATGCTGATCGGCAAGCTTCTGGCGATAAATTTCTTTCGAATGTATTTTCAGCTCCGTAGAATAATTGTTTAAATATGGTACTGTTGTTTTTTTCTGCATCTGATAAACTGTCGGTGTAAATTTTTTCGTAAGCATTCCAAAATTCGTGGTTGGAACCAACTTCAATATTTGCCCAATTGTTTTTATCATTTAAAAAAGGCATTCTTTCCAACCATTGATTAATCAACATCAAAATAGAAGGCTCTTTTTCAGCCGATTTAATCGTGTTTATATCTTCTTCACTCAATTGAGAAGTATAATAATTTTGTCCGTGACGTTGTTCGAATTTTAAACCAAGTTTGGCTTCAATAATTTTAAACTGCCAACTCTGAAAACCTGAAGCAGGGCGAAGCATGTCCCTGAAGTCTAAAAAATCCATTGGTGTCATGGTTTCCAAAATATCAATCTGATGCACCAAAACTTGAAGAATCGTTACCACTCTTTTCATGCGATGTACCACAGTTTGCAAATCACCGGTATTGTCATTTAGCGCCGGCTTCATCATGATTTCTTTCACCGAGTCCAATTCAAAAAGGATTTGTTTAAACCATAGTTCGTATGCCTGATGA
>VFKL01000126.1 GCA_009885535.1 Chitinophagaceae bacterium
CATCTAATGGGGCAACCTTAACAAATGGTATTTTAAGCTTAGCACCAGCTAATGAGACCAATTCTGGTGTTGTTACCTATTTAAGTCAAACATTTGGTGGTAAGAAAACTTTTGCAGATAGTGCAGTAGCTAAAGGTTTCAGAGCAACGGATAGTTTAACAACCAAGGGATTCAGAGCAACAGGAACTGCAACGGCCAATAGTTTTGTAAAAACTGGAGGTACCTCTTCACAAATTTTAATGGCCGATGGTTCTACTACAACTATAAGTACAATTGCAAGTTCGACTCCTGTGGCCATGCCCACCATACAAATTGGAAATCAATTGTGGAGTAAAGAAAACTTAGATGTTTCTTTTTATCGCAATGGTGATGAAATACCTTATGTAGATAATGCCACTGCTTGGGCTCAATTAACCACAGGCGCTTGGTGTTATTATAATAATGATCCTGCAAATGGGGAAAAATATGGTAAGTTGTATAACTGGTATGCCGTAAATGACGCTCGAGGTTTAGCTCCTCAGGGTTGGCATATACCCTCAGATGCTGAGTGGACAATCCTAACCACAAAATTAGGAGTATCACCAGGAGGTAAAATGAAAACTGCAGGAACTACAAATTGGACAACACCAAACACCGGAGCTACCAATAGCAGTGGTTTCGCAGGTCTTCCGGGTGGCTGTCGTACCAATGATGGGACATTCTACTACATTGGCTACTACGGTTACTGGTGGAGTTCTACAGAGAACGTTACTACAAACGCTTGGTACCGCTACCTGAACTTCAACTATAGCTTTGTAGTCAGAGACATCTACACTAAGAGTTTGGGGTTTTCGGTTCGTTGCGTTAGGGATTAGAAGCGTTTGCAAAGTGCTGTGGGGTTGGTTCATTGATTCATTGACAACACCGCGGAGCGGTCGGTTTTTGAAAAAACTGTTCACGCTTAGTAGCTGAAAGTTTTCAAATAAATTAATATTCCTTTAAAGGCTAATAAAAAAAATTTAATGAAAAATATAAAAACACTCATGCTGCTTTTGCTCCTTGCCTCAACAGGCTTTGGGCAAACGCTAAGTCCTCGTGTAACGGCTACGGCTGGGGGCAGGGCTACAGGTGGCGGTGTAAGTTTGAGTTATACAACAGGAGAAACGTTTAATACAAAACACTATGCCAATAACAATCAACTTACCCAAGGCCAGCAACAACCCGAGATAGATTTGCGTTTGGATATTTTGCAAGCTACAGTTTGTGCGGGTGCTAATTTATCCGTTCCGTTTTCGGCGGCGGGTTATGTAGATGCTTCTAATGTATTTACGGTAGAGCTCAGCGATGCCAATGGAAGTTTTTCCAACCAACAAACAATTGGTTCGGCAACATCAATGGTGTCGGGTAGTATTGAAGCAATAATTCCTGCAACTTCAATTGCAGGTTCCGGTTATAAAGTAAGATTGGTGTCGAGCAAACCAAATAGAACAACAAGTGATGTGTTGAATGTAACCATAAACACTTGTACAGCCACATTAAACCTAACCGCCTTCCTTGAAGGTTTCTATATTGGCAATGGTACAATGGTCGCTAATCTATACAATTTGGAAATCAGCACAAATGATACCGAAACAGATAGCGTAGAAGTAAACTTATGGAGTGCAAATAATTTATCTGCTGCAACGCCAGATTACAGTGTTAAAACAATCATACATACCAATGGTACAATTACTGCGGTGTTCCCTGGTGCTACAATAAACAACAATTATTATGTAGCCTTAAAGCATAGAAACAGCTTGGAAGTATGGAGTGCTCAACAAATAAAAATTCTACCCATTAGCAACTACGACTTTAGTTCTAGTTTAAGTTCGGCGTATACCGATGGCTTTAACGACCCAATGAAATGGGTGAGTGGCAACAAATATGCCATGTATGGCGGAGATGTAAATCAAGACGGAACCATAGATTTATTTGATGCACAAATTTCAGATAATGGCGCAGCCAATTTATTATTTGGCTACGATGCAAGCGATTGTAATGGCGACGGTTCAACCGATTTGTTCGACTTACAATTGATAGATAATAATAGTACGTTATTGTTGTTTTATAGTCGACCGTTTTAAAACAGTTTAGTGGTTTGTTGAATAATAAAAAAAAAAGCCTGTTCATTAATTTGAGCAGGTTTTTTTTTAAAAGGTTTTAGGGGTTTTTGAAGTTTGAGAGGTTTTTGAGGTTGGAAGTATTTTAAAAAAGGTTTAAATCGCTTTGCTGGTTTAATGGTTTAATAGTTTAATGGTTGGAAGTATTTTCCGTTTTTGGATTTTTGAACCGTTAGAGTCTTTTGAAGTTTAGAATGCTCACGCTCCCTTCACCTTTCGGGGGAAGGGTTGGGGAAGGGGGCTGTATCATACAATAAAATTTTGAGAAGGATTTAGTTTATGTTAAATTGTGCAAGAAGTTAAAATAACACAAAAAAGAAAATCTGTACCATGAATTTCAACCAATTTAAAGTTCCTTATCCAATCAATCATTTGTATTCAAAATCAGTAGCCTATTTTTCAATGGAATTTGCTGTACATCAGCCATTGAAAATATATAGTGGCGGACTTGGTTATTTAAGCGGTTCGCATTTACGAAGTGCATATGAACTTAAACAAAACCTTATCGGCGTTGGTATTTTGTGGAAATACGGGTATTATGATCAAGCCAGAAATCAGGATCAAACATTACAAATTCAATGGAATGAAAAATTGTATAGTTTTCTGGAAGACACACAAATTAAATATCAAATCGAAATACATGGGCATCCTGTTTGGGTGAAGGTATATTACCTCAATCCTGAAACTTTTAATACTGCTCCATTATTTTTACTTAGTACGGATATTCCTGAGAATGATTATGTTTCTCAAACAATATCACATCGTTTGTATGATGCAAACGTAGCTACAAAAGTGGCTCAATTTATTTTATTAGGGGTAGGAGGTGCAAAACTGATGGATGAGTTAAATTTTGATCCCGAATTGTATCACTTAAATGAAGCACATGGAATTAGCGCGGCATTTTATTTACATCAAAAATTTGGCAGTAAAGAAGAAGTTACTAAACGTTTGGTGTTTACAACGCATACGCCTGAAGAAGCAGGAAACGAAAAACATGATTTGCACCTTTGTGAAAAAATGAGTTATTTCTGTGGAATGAACCTTGATGAAGTAAAACAAATTGCTGGTGTAACCGATGATAAATTCAATCACTCTTTAGCCGCTTTACGTTATGCAAAATTGGCCAATGGGGTTAGCAAATTACATGGAGACGTAAGTAGAAACATGTGGATGCATCAAGAAGGCATTTGCGAAATTACGGATATCACCAACGCGCAAAATTGGCTGTATTGGGCCGATAAACAATTATATAAGGCCATGGAGGATAAAGCGCATGATGTATTTGCAGAAAGAAAAAATTATCTCAAGTATCGCTCAATGGAAATCATTGCAGATCAAACAGGGAAATTATTTAAGCCAGATGTGTTTACAATTGTTTGGGCACGCCGCTTTGCAGGGTATAAAAGAGCAGAGTTACTTACTAGAGACAAAGCAAGATTTACAGCGTTGGTAAATAATTCAAAATATCCTGTTCAATTTGTATGGGCAGGAAAACCTTATCCACTAGACTATCCAGCCATAAGCGATTTTAATTTCTTGGTTAATTTAAGCAAAGAATACAACAACGTAGCGGTGTGTATTGGATATGAATTAACGTTAAGCAAGCAATTAAAACAAGTGTCTGATGTGTGGTTGAATAATCCAAGAGTACCAAGAGAAGCCAGCGGTACAAGCGGTATGACTGCAGCCATGAATGGTTCTGTAAACTTCAGTACCAACGATGGTTGGATAAGAGAATTCATCAAACATGGCGAAAATGGATTTGCGGTGCCAATGGTTGATTATGATAACATGTCTACTCAAGAACAAGACCAATACGACATGGAAAAATTGTTTGAGATTTTAGAAAATGAGATCCTACCCATGTATTACGACCATCCTGAGAAATGGCGTGAAATTGTACAGAACGGAATGGAAGATGTTCGCGTACAATTTGATAGCAACCGAATGGCTAGAGAATATTATGAGATATTGTATAAATAAAAAAATGCCGATGGAATATTTTCCATCGGCATTTTTTATTTCTTCGTGATTTTCTTTATTTCTTTATCTAAATCTGATAAGTATTTCTTGTCTTGTTCTATTC
>VFKL01000081.1 GCA_009885535.1 Chitinophagaceae bacterium
AAACCCATGTGCAGATGGTCCAAATCCATAATAAGGCTTTCCTTTCCAATAGCTGCTGTTGTGTTTACTTCGTTTCCCAGGCTTAGCATAGTTGCTGATTTCATAGTGCTCGTAGCCCAATTTTGATAGCTTTTCCGAACAAATTAAAAACTGTTCTGCTTGTTTTTCACTTTTAATTTCCGGCGTTTTTTTCTTTTTTATCGAATGGTGTAATGCCGTTTTTTCTTCCACCGTTAATGCATAACATGAAATATGCGGCACATTTAAACGGGATAAAATTTCGATACTTTGTTCAAGTGTTTCATTATTTAAGAATGGACTGCCAAAAATCAAATCCACAGAAAAATTATCAAACCCTGCGTCTATAATTTGTTGAATGCTTTCCAGTGATTGATTTGAATTGTGTGCGCGATTCATCCAAAGCAGTTCATCATCAGAAAATGATTGTACCCCCAAACTCAAACGGTTAATGCCCAATAATAGCCAAGTTTTTAGTGTAGTTGGATTTATGTCATCAGGGTTTGCTTCTAAAGTAATTTCTACATTATTTGAAATCAGAAAATTATCATGTAATAAAGAAATAATTTTTTGCAATTCTAATGCGGTCAATAAACTTGGTGTGCCTCCTCCAAAATAAATGGTTTCTATACGCTCATCTTTAGCAATAAAATCATTTTGTTGACAAATCTCTTTTGACAAAGCATCCAAAAATTCGGCCTTTCTGCTCAAATTAGTAGAAAAATGAAAATTACAATACGTGCACGCCTGTTTGCAAAATGGAATATGAAGATAAATACCCGCCAAAGATTGTAGTTTTACAATATTAATTAAGAAACCGCATGCAATTTAAACCTAATCCCATAAAGTTAACGTCGTTGTTTTTTATCGGATTTATTTTTATTGCTTTTTCAACAATTGCTCAAGAGAATAAATTATTTAAAATAAATTTTAAAAGTATAGACAGTACTAGAATAAACCATAATTTTCAAACTACGTTTTCATCATCAACAGTTGCAAAAAAATACATTCAAACTATACCTTCTTTATTGATTAATAAAGGATTTTCTGCTGCTTCAATTGATAGCGTTCGATATAATGATTCATCAGCAATTGTTTTTTTATTTACAGGATTAAAGTATCAATTAATCAATCTTCAAACCACAAATATTGATCAAGCAGCAAATGAATTTATTGGTATCGATAGGGTAATCAAAAAAAGGAAATCAATTAATTTATCTCAATTACAACAACTAGAACAAAAATTATTACAGTTTTATAGAAGTATTGGTTATCCATTTGCCGTTGTTGAAATTGATAGCATTTCAATTATTAACGAACAAGTTAGTGCACGATTATTTGTAGAAAAAGGGATTCGGTATTCCATTGATAGTATTCGTGTGTTTGGTGAACCGGATGTAAAAACTTATTTTTTCAATAAGCATCTTCAAATTGAAAACGGCAGTAGTTACAATAAAATAAAACTTCAAAAAGTAGATAAGCGTTTGTCTGAGTTGAATTTCATCCAAGTTGTTCAGCCTTCAGATTTAACGATGCTTGGCTCTGGTTCAATTTTAAATCTATATCTAAAGAAAAAAAAATCAAGCCAAATCAATTTTCTAATTGGTTTACAACCCGCATCAAATAACAATCAAAAATTACAATTAACCGGAGATTTTAATTTGGATTTAAAAAACAATTTTTCAACGGGAGAAAACATTGTTTTAAAATGGCAGCAATTACAACCCGCTTCGCCACGCTTGATTTTGAACTACAATCAACCTTATATATTTCAGTCTTCAATAGGAACGGATTGCTTATTTGAGTTGTTTAAAAAAGATTCAAATTTTATTCAAATAAATGCACAATTGGGATTTCAGTTTTTACAAACATCCAATCAAAAAGGAAAAATATTTTTACAATGGCAAAATAATAAATTACTTTCCGGAGCCATTGACACTACAAAAATAAAATTGCAAAAATCACTACCCGTTAATTTGGATATAAAAAATACAAACCTTGGTTTGAACATGGAATGGAATACCACGAATTATAAAATGAATCCTCAAACAGGAAATGAAATAGACATTACAGCCCAAGCCGGAACGAAAACCATTTTAAAAAACACTAAGATTTTAGAAATAAAAGATAACCGTTATCCGTACTCATCGTTATACGACTCTTTGAAATTAAAAACTTACCAAATAAAATTTAAAGCAGCTTTTGCCCATTATTTTAAATTATCCAAGTTTACGGTTTTGAAAACATCATTTAAAGGCGGGTTTATGAATAGTCCCAATTTATTTAGAAATGAATTATTTCAAATTGGTGGATTTAAAACATTAAGGGGATTTAATGAAGAAAGTATTTACGCAAAAGATTACGCCGTATTTACATCAGAATATCGAATACTATTGGGATTAAACGCATATTTATCTTTTTTTGGAGACTTGGGATTTGTAAAAACAGTGTACTCGAAAATAAAAATTAACGAACAATACCAATCGCTCGGGGTAGGAATGGTGTTTGAAACAAAAACGGGGTTATTGAATTTGAGTTATTCATTAGGGATGAGGAAAAATGAATCGTTTAATTTTCGAGAGTCCTCAAAATTGCATTTTGGCTATGTGAATTTCTTTTAAAAATGTAGAAAAACCGAATTAAATTTACAACACAAAATAAAAAAATTGAAAAACAGACATGTAATTTGGACATTTATTTTTTTTACAAGTATAAACCATTTGATGGGACAAACCGCTTCTGATAGTGTTTTTGCGAAAGAAGAAGTAGTTACTAATAACATTTTAGAATTACCAATTTCGGATAAAACTCAAACCAGCAGTGTTCAAATTGGATGGGATTCAATATTAATACCATTAAATGCTGCTTTTACAACAACCAAAAATGTAACAGAATCGAAAAATAATAATCTTTTTCCAGGAATCAATAAACAAATTATTTCAAAAGACTTTGTATTCTATTTTATTTTGACTTTGTTTTTATTTTTAGGCATTTTAAACGCAGTGTTTAAAAATTATTTCAACACAATGATTCGTGTGTTTTTTAAAACATCATTAAGACAAAGCCAATTGACTGACCAATTGATGCAAGCAAAATTACCTTCGTTGTTTTTAAATATATTTTCAGTTTTGGTTACGGGTTTTTACATTTTTACATTATTGAATTTTAAAAAAGTAATTGTATTTAATCAATTGGATGTTTTGTTTTTTTCATGTTTGGCTGTCTTTATGATTTATATCGGAAAGTATTTTATTTTGCAAATAGTCGGTTGGATTTCAGGATTTAAACAAGAAGCTGTTTCATATACTTTTCTTATTTTTTTAGTAAATAAATTATTAGCGATTGTTTTGCTACCGGCAACGTGCATACTTATTTTCTCCAACAATAATGTTGGTGTATTCGCCTATAATATTTCTATTTTGGCTGTAGGGATTTTTTATTTATTAAGATGTTTTAGGTCATATGGTATTTTTCAAAATAAATTAAGCGTAGGCAAATTTCATTTTTTTCTCTACATTCTGGCAGTAGAATTTATTCCGATTTTATTGCTGTTTAAAATAGGCTTGAATATTATTAATAAAAATTTGTAAATTTGTTTTCTTATTAGATTATAAGTATGATTAAAAAAACGGCTAAAAAAGTTACTTCAGAAAAATTATCAGTAAAAAAAATACTTATAACACAACCCAAACCTGAAGGAACAAAATCTCCTTATTTTGATTTGGCTGCGAAATATGGGCTTACACTAGATTTTCAACCTTTTATAAAAGTTGAAGGCATTCCATCAAAAGAGTTTAGAAAGCAAAAAATTGATATATCCCTATTTTCAGCAGTTATTTTTACAAGCAGAAATGCGATAGATCATTTCTTCCGAATTTGCGAAGAAATGAAAGTAACCGTTTCCCAAGACACAAAATATTTTTGTATAACAGAATCTGTGGCACTGTATTTACAAAAGTTTATTTTATACAGAAAACGTAAGGTTTTTTATGGAGCGGATGGGTTAAACAAAAGTTTATTTGACGTGATTAATAAACATAAAGACAATGAAAAGTTTTTGTATCCTTGTTCAGAGTCTTTCGATAGTGAAATTACCAATTGGCTAAAAAGTCATCATTGCGAATTTGCAACTCCAGTATTATACAAAATCCTAAGCAATGATATCAAAGAAGTAATAGCAAAAAACTACGACATCATTTGTTTTTTTACACCAGGCGGCATTAAAAGTTTGATAGAAAATTTTCCAAAATACAAACAAAATTCAACAAAAATTGCTGCTTTTGGAGAAAACACCATTAAGGCAGTAGAAGAATTTGGATTGGTTTTAGACATAAAAGCGCCATTACCACAAAGTCCCAGTATGGTAACGGCTCTAGAAAATTACCTAAAAGCAAAAAAGAAATAAGCGTTCTCTTTTTATCATTCATTTTAATTTTTATGGCACATCAATTTACTAATGACTTGATTCATGAAACAAGTCCCTATTTGCTTCAACATGCCCATAATCCTGTGAATTGGATGCCGTGGAGTGAAAACGCACTTATGCTTGCACAAAAAATGGATAAGCCGATTTTAGTAAGCATCGGTTATGCGGCTTGTCATTGGTGTCATGTAATGGAAAGAGAAAGTTTTGAAGATGAAAATATCGCCAAATTCATGAACGAAAATTTTGTGAATATAAAAATCGACCGCGAGGAACGACCTGATTTAGACCATATTTACATGGAAGCGGTTCAAGTGATTTCTGGTTCAGGTGGCTGGCCTTTAAATGTATTTTTAAATTCAAACGGAAAGCCATTTTATGGAGGAACTTATTTTCCACCAACAAAAGCATACAGTCGTTCTTCATGGATTGAGGTTTTGAACTTCATTCAAAATCTTTGGAACGACAATCGGAGTTTGGTGGAAACCCAAGTAAATCAATTGATGAATCACCTAAACGAATTGAGCATTCCGTATAAATCTTCATTCATTTTAAATGATTCTTCTGAATTATTTTCAAAAAAAACCTGTACATCGATTAAAGAAAAATTGATGGCAAATGCGGATATTGAAAATGGTGGTTTTGGCAGAGCGCCTAAATTTCCTCAAACTTTTTCTATTGCATATTTATTAGGTTTTGGTTATTTTTTAAAAGATGAAGCCTCTACAAATCATGCGCTAAAATCGTTGGATGCGTTATTAAATGGAGGCATTTACGATCATTTAAACGGAGGTTTAGCGAGATATAGTACAGATGACTATTGGCTTGCGCCACATTTTGAAAAAATGCTTTACGATAATGCTTTGTTGATAGATGTTCTGTGCGATGCATACAAAATCACGAAGAAAAAACAATATAAAATCGCGATAGAAAAAACAATAGATTTTTGTTTAAGTGAATTATGTTGCGAAACAGGTGGTTTTTATTCAGCCATTGATGCGGATAGCGAAGGCGAAGAAGGTAAATTTTATGTATGGGCCCAATTGGAAATGGAAACAATATTAGGTTTAGATGCAGCATTAGTTTGCAAATATTATGGTGTTTCTAAACAAGGAAATTGGGAAGGAAAAAATATATTACACATCAAAAAATCAACCGAAAAATTTGCTGAAGAAAATGGGTTGTCAATAGATGTTTGGAATGAAATACTTGAACAATCCAATCAGAAATTATTATCAGCAAGAAAAAAAAGAACAAATCCAGCCATAGATGATAAAATAATTTTGAGTTGGAATGCGCTGATGCTAAAAGCAATAACAAAAGCATCTGCAGCTTTGAAACATGAAGGGTATAAAAAAATCGCCATCAATCTGTTTGATTTTTTAAAAAATACATTCTCAACAAATGGAATAATTTGCCACCACACCTTTAAAAATGAAGAAGCTAAATTCCCTGCATTTTTAGATGACTATGCCTATTTTATTAGTGCTTGCATACAATTACAAGAATTAACGGGAGATGAAAAATATATCATAGAAGCAGAAACAAATTCGGCATTGGTAATGGACAATTTTAAATCTGAAGATGGTTTTTTATTTTACTACACTAGTGTTGTACAAAAAGATGTTGTTCTACGGAAAATTGAAGTATTTGATGGAGCTATTCCATCGGGCAACAGCGTGATGGCTGAAAATTTGTATTATTTGTCTGTTATCCTAAATAAAAAAGAATGGAAATCATCAGCATTAAATATGTTGATAAGTATTTCAAACCAAGTAGAAAAATTTCCGCAATCGTTTTCGGTTTGGGCTTCGTCTATCCTTTGGCGATTTATTGGTGAAAAAGAAGTAGCCATAACGGGTAAAAAAATTGAGAAATGTGTAGAAGAACGACTTTCAAAGTATGAACCAAACAGAATTTTACAATCAAGTGTTGTAGAAAAAAAATATCCACTTTTAATTGGGAAAGATTATTCAAATTCAGCAATGGTATATGTTTGCAAAGATTATACATGTACAGAGCCGGAGGTTTATTTTGAAAAATAATTTTGAAAAATAATTATTAAATAGTTTTTAACATTTTCATTTGCAATATTTATATAATTTACACGTTCTTAAAATCGATTTGTTTTAGTGATAAAAAAAAATCACGAAGACTTTTTGAAATTTAATTTTGAATTAAATTTATCATTACATTTGCCAATACTCACAAAGTAAAAAAAATGACTAATCGTAATTTACTATCAACAGCCATCGTAGCTGTTTCTATTTTTGCAAGCAGTTGTAGCATGCTCGGAGGGAAAAATAACGCTGGAAATGCATTGCCAAATGATGGACAACTCCATGGCGTATCAACTGAAGCAAAATGGATTCCAACCCGTCCAATCGGAATGGTATACGTACCACCAGGAACTTTTCACATGGGCCCAAGTGATGAGGACATGAACTATTCATTTACCGCTAGAAACAAATCAGTCTCAATAAGCGGATTTTGGATGGATGCTACAGAAATTACCAACAACGAATATCGTCAGTTTACAAACTGGGTTCGCGATTCAATTGCTGCAAAATTGATGGGCTATATTAAAACAGGCACTGATGGCAATGAATATGTAGATTGGACAAAAGCAAAAACCATTAAATGGTCTGATAAAGCTACAATTGAAAAAATTGATGCAATAATAGTTACGCCAGATAATAGAATTTTTGGTAAAAAAGAAATTGATGCAACCAAAATCAAATACAAATCAGAAGTTTTTGATTACAAAGCAGCAGCACAAAACAGAGATGTTACCATTCCAAGATCTGCTTTTATCCTTAAAAATGAAATCATGGTTTATCCTGATACATTATGTTGGGTAAGAGATTTCGCATATTCTTACAACGAGCCGATGGCAAAAAAATATTATAGCCATTCTGCATTTGGAAACTATCCAGTAGTGGGGGTGAATTGGAAACAAGCAACAGCATTCTGCGAATGGCGCACAATATATTTAAATTCATTTTTAGAATCTAAAAAAAGAACAACAGAATCTGATTTCAGATTACCAACAGAAGCACAATGGGAATATGCAGCAAGAGGTGGTTTATCACAAGTTCAGTTTCCATGGGGCGGACCGTATTTAAGAAACAGAAAAGGATGTTTACTAGCTAACTTCAAACCTGGACGTGGAAATTACCCTGAAGATGGGGGTTTTTACACAGTAAGAGCAGACGCATATTGGCCAAATAATTATGGTTTGTATAACATGGCAGGTAATGTTGCCGAATGGACTTCTTCACTATTTTACGAAGGTGGATACAATTTCCAACATGATATGAATCCAGATATTCGTTGGAATGCAAAAGATTCAGATCCTCCAAGAATGAAGCGTAAAGTTTTACGTGGTGGTAGTTGGAAAGACGTTGGTCATTATTTGGAAACAAGTACAAGATGCTACGAATACCAAGACACTGCAAAATCTTATATTGGTTTCCGTTGTGTAATTGATTTGCCAACTCAACCCATTAGACGTAGATAATAATTTTATCCCAAAAATCTTAATTTATAAAATGTTTAACTTGATAAAATTCAAGCTAAGCGTATATTACACAAAAGGTTCAATTTTTTTTCAAACATAAAATCTAAAAACTAAAAAAAACATGTCATCAGTTAAAATTAACCCAACAGTCAGTAAATGGTTAGATGTTGCAGTATCATTAGCAGCTGCCGTAGTTATCTTTGGAGCATTACAAAAAATCCTTCACACCCCAATTGCAGATTTATTTCTACAAATTGGATTATATTCTGAAGCCGTAATCTTTGCTGTTTATGGTGTCATTTATATAGCTTCTCCCATTATGGATTCTGGACATGCTTCTGAAAAATCTGCTCCAAAATCAGCTAGTGCATTAGATTCAATGGACAAAATGATGAAAGATGCGGATATCACTCCAGCTAATCTAAAAAAATTAAGCGAAGGGTTCCAGAAATTAGGAACTTCAGTATCAGGAATTTCTGATGTTAGCGATGTAGTAAAATCAACCAGTGATTTTGGTACAAAAACAAAAGAAGCTACCATTGCAATTGGATCAATGTCGGCAGCATTTACAGCAAGTGCTACTACAATGGGCTCATTTAACAACGCAGCTGAAAGTGCTAAAGGTTTCCATGAGCAAGTACAGGTATTAACTAAAAACTTAGGTTCTTTAAATACAATTTATGAATTGGAATTAAAAGAAAGCAACAATCATTTGAAAGCGTTAAATACTTTCTATGGTAAATTGGCTGAAGCAAGTAGTGCAATGACAAGTACTGTAGATGATGCTACAAAAGTAAAAGATCAAATTTCACACTTAGCAGTAAACTTAAGCAAATTAAATTCTGTTTACGGAAATATGCTTACAGCAATGCAAGTGAAATAGTTTAACCTTTCACACAATATTTAATTCCAAACAATATTTTTAAATAATTAATTTAACAAGTTATGGCTTTACCCGACGAGCCCCGGCAGAAGATGATCAACCTCATGTACTTGGTGTTAACAGCGCTATTGGCATTGAACGTATCATCAGAAATTTTAAACGCATTTGAAGTAGTTGATAAGAGTTTAGTTACCTCTAATAATAACCTTAAAACAGCTAACCAAACATTGTACACTTCATTGGAGTCTAAATTAAAAGACCCAATGACAGCCGAAAAAGCAAAACCTTGGAACGACAAAGCTGAACAAGCTAAAAAACTTGCAGCTACAATGGATGAATATATCAATCAGCTTAAGTTAGAATTAAAAACTGAAGCAGGAGTTAAAATGGTTGAAAAAGAAGGCAAACAAGTTGAAGAGTATAAAAAAGATGATTTAGAGGCTGCTACACGTCTTTTTGGTAACGAAAAAGGTGGAAAAAATAAAGGCCCTGAATTTGAAACTAAATTAATTGCCTTTAGAAGTGCAATGCTTGGAATTGATCCGGAAATAAAAAAAGAGTTTGAAAAAACATTTCCAGTTGATGCCAGTTATAAAACAATTGGTGTAGATGGTAAAGAAAAAGATTTCACTTTCGCATATTTTCACATGACACCTACCGTTGCTGCAATTACTTTATTAAGTAAGTTTCAGAACAACGTGAAAAATGCTGAAAATCAAATTGTAACTTATTGTCATAATCAAGTTGGAGCGGTAAAAGTAGTTTACGATCAATTTGCTGCATTGGTAGGACAAAGTTCTAACTATGTAATGCCTGGTGAAGAAATCGAAATCAATGCCGGTGTTGGTGCATATAGCAAAGCTGCACAACCAAAAATCTCAATAGGTGGTGCTTCAATGCCATTAGCAGAAGATGGTAGAGCAAGCTCTAAATTTAAAGTAAGTGGTTCTGGTTCTAAATCAGTTCCGGTTAATGTAACCTATACAAAACCTGATGGAACTGTTGAAACAAAATCATTTGAAGTGAAGTATACAGTTGGTACACCAGGTGGTGCTGCTGTAATGCCTGATAAAATGAATGTATTTTACATCGGTGTTGATAATCCAATCACCATTGGTTCGCCAACAGGTTGGGACAAAACACAAGTTTCTATGACTGGCGGTACAATTACTGGAAATGGTTCAAACCGTGTAGTAAGAGTAACTGCTTTAGGTAAAGCTGCTATTACAGTAAATGCGGATAAAAAAGCAACTACATTCGAATTTAGATGTAAAAAAATTCCAGATCCAATTTTCAAAGTGGCTTCTGGTAAAGCTAGAATGCCATCTGTAGAATTCAAAAGTCAATCTTTCTGTCGTGCAGATTTAGAAAACTTTGATTTTGATTTGAAATTTAGTGTGGTTAGTGCTACAGTTTATTTTTCTGGTGCTAACTTCCCTAACCCAGCAGTAGGACAGTTACAAGGAAATAATTTTTCATCTTTAAGTACTTATGTTCAAAGATGTGGTCCAGGTTCTTCAATTACTTTTGATAACATTAAAGTGCAAGGACCTGATGGCATAAGATCTATTGATGCTAAATCGATCACACTATATTAATATATAATTGTAAAGAAATAGTAATAATAAATAAAAAAGTTTTACCATTTTTAATTAATGTAAAAACTATAAATTAACATGAAAATCAACATCTTCAAGTACTTAATTTTAGCGGTTATCTTCGTTGGTATGACCAATGTTGCTGATGCACAAAAGAAGAAAAAGGCATCTTCAAAAAGAACAACACCTAAGAAAACAAACGCTAAAATTCAAAGTACAACACCAACGGAAGATCCTGTAGTTGCAGAAGCACCAAAAGCTATTTTGGCGGAAGAAAAAGTAAGTGATAGTTTGCCAATCAAAGTAGTAAAAAAATCATTACGTCCGGATGAAGCTGTTGAAACATCAAAATTAACGGAAAGATCACCCTTAGCTTACGAACATTTAAGAGCTGATGATGCAGTATACCGTCATAAAATTTGGAGAGAAATTGACACAAGAGAAAAAATGAATCAAACTTTTACCTATTCAGCTGATGCAGATAATGGTAATCAACGTTTTATATCCATTTTATTTCAAGCTTTACAGGATAGTACCAAACAAATAACTGCTTTTAACAATGTTGATGATAGATTTACAACTCCAATGACAAAAGCAGAATTGGTTAAAGCAATTGTTGGCGATCCTGTTGATGTTCCTGATTTTGATTCAGCTGGTAATTTAATTGGAACTAAAAAGAAAAATAATGATATTAATTTAGATTCTTTTTACCGATTTCAAATTAAAGAAGAGGTAATTTTTGATAAAGAAAGTTCTCGATTATTTTGGAGAATATTAGGAATCGCTCCAGTTAAAAATGTGGTTACTTCAAGTGGTATCGATTTAGGTCCAGCACCATTATTCTGGTTGTATTATCCTGATTTACGCCCTGTTTTTGCAACGTATGAAGTGTACAATGGAAAAAACTTTGGTGGTAGAATGAGTTGGGAAGAGTTATTTGAAAGCAGAATGTTCTCAGGTAGAATCATCAAAAGTTCAATGGACAATCCTAAAGATTTGGAAATTAAAAATTTCCCTGGTTTAAAAGAAAATGGATTACATCAACTATTTGAAGGCGAAACCATAAAAGAGAAAATCTTTACTTACGAACAAGATCAATGGAGTTATTAATTCCTAAAAATAAATTTTTAAAAAAAGCCTTTTCATTTGAGAAGGCTTTTTTATTAGTGCAAACTTTTAAAAACCAATTCTGCTTTTGATTTGCCTATTAGTTCAGCTAACACATCAAGATTTAATTGTTTGATTTTCTTAACTGATTTAAACTTTTTTAGCAACATTTCAGCAGTTGCTGTACCAATGCCTTTAATCTTTTCCAATTCATTTTCAATGGCAGCATTGCTTCTTTTTTGGCGATGATGCGTTATGCCAAACCGATGCACTTCATCTCTTATCCGGCGAATTAATTTTAAACTTTCACTTGCCCAAGGCAATTCTATAGATTGTGAATCACCAACAAAGAATATTTCCTCTTTATTTTTTGCCAATCCCACTAAAGTTAGTTTACCAACTAAATCTAATTCTGTAATACTTTCCATAGCGGCACTTAACTGCCCTTTTCCGCCATCAATAATAACTAAGTTTGGAAATGCTTTATTTTCATCAACCAATCGTTTATAACGTCTAAAAACGACCTCTTTCATTGAGGCAAAATCATCAATACCTTCTACTGTTTTAATATTGAAATGACGATAATCGCCTTTACTTGGTAATCCATTTTTAAAACAAACCATTGCCGCTACTGCATTTGTGCCTTGTAAATTGGAGTTGTCAAAACATTCTATATGCAATGGCAGTGATTCTAAATTTAAATCATTTTGAAGCTGATGTAATATTGCATTTACTTCATCACTTGATTTTTCTTCAAGATGTAGCATTTTATTTCGCCTGATTTCATCAATAAAATAATCCACATTTTTTTGAGATAAATCGAGCAACTTTTTCTTATCTCCTACTTTAGGTATTGTAATTACAATATTCGCTTCAGGATAATGAATGGGAAATGGTAAAATCAATTCCTTTGCTTCGCTTTTAAAAGATTCTCGCAATTGTGCTATGGCAAATGTTAGAATTTCTTCAGGCGACTCTTCTAATTTTTTTTCTATTGTAATCGTTTTAGTTCTATAAATACTTCCATCATTAACCGCTAAATAATTTACATAGGCCACGTTTCCTTCTTCTAAAATGGTAAACACATCTATCGTTCCCGTTTTGGTATTTACAACGGTTGATTTTGCTTTAAACGTCTGTAGATTTTCTATTTTGTTTTGTATAATGGCAGCCTTTTCAAACTCCAATGATTCAATGTGCTGTTTTAGTATCTCTTTCAAATGCTGCATCAAAGGACTTAGATTCCCTTTAAGCATCGCTTTCAATCGGTCTAGCCCCTCATCGTATTCTGCTTTTGTTTGTAAAGATTCACAAGGCCCTTTACAATTTCCAAGATGATATTCAAGACAAACTTTAAACTTTTTCTTTTCAATATTTGCTTGATTTAAATTTAATGTGCAAGTTCTTAAAGGAAAAAATATTTTTATAAAATCGAGCATTTCTCTCACATTGGCAATAGACGTATATGGACCAAAGTAAAAGTCGTTATTTTTATAAATTCTCCTTGTAAAAAAAACACGCGGAAAGTTTTCGTTTTTAATTACAAGATGCGGATATGTTTTATCATCTTTTAAATTGATGTTGTATTGCGGTAGATATTCTTTAATTAAAGAGTTTTCTAAAAAAAATGCATCGGCTTCGTTGTCTACAATGGTGTATTCTATCCGACAGATTTTTTTAACGAGCTCAATTGTTTTTTGATTTGGAATGTTTTTATTAAAATAACTGCTGATTCTTTTTTTTAGATGCTTTGCTTTCCCAACATAGATAAGCACTTCGTTTTTATCAAAGTATTTATATATTCCCGGCAAACAAGGGATTCCAAAAGAAATTTCTACATATTCAGATTTCGTCATAACGGCTTAATAATTCCAAATAAATGTTTTCTCTTCTACAACAGATGAATTTTGATTGTGTATGGTCACAATCTTTGCATATGATTGTGGTATCCAAGTAAGTTGTGCAATGGTAGAATCAGAAATGTATTTCACCAAAAATATTCGATCTACTTTTTGAGATTCCGGATTGATGTAAACATCCCATTTTCTCCAGGTTGTTTTTTTGAAATAAGCATTTTGTACATCATAACTTAATGTAAAATATTCCATGCTTTCGTCGTAAAATTTAGTTTCTTTTACCATTAAACTTAAACCAATAGAATCAATCATTGGCGTTAAAAAATCAGATAAACAGGAGTCAATACATTGAAGTTGTAAAAACGAGCTATCAGTAATGCCATTTTTTACATGATAGTATTTTGGACTGATCCCATTTTGTTTTATTAATTCTATGTCTCCCAATAAATAATTACCAACAGGAAAAAAACTTGCATCAGGTTCTGATTGTTCAGCTGTTGATTTTTCTGATTTGTTTTGTGAACAAGATGTAATTAGACAAACAAAAATCAATATTAAAGTACAATGCCGCATTGCGTAAAATTAATTCTTTTGTCGTGCAAGATGGATGTATAATCCTATAATTTTTTTGAAATGCCAATTTTAAGTCCAAACTGATACAAGCGTTCATTTTGTTGGAAAGCATTTTTATACGTTGATAAAAATTGATACCTGATTTGAGGTCCAACATTTAATTCGATGTCGTTTTTTAAATCATAATTTATAAACGTTTCAATGCTCGAGTTTACGTTCCATTCGCGCATCATCGATTGTTGATACACTTTGTTGTTTAATTCTGTAAAAACGGAATGGTCGTTGTTTACAAATAAATAACTGGGTTGAATGGTTGCACCTGCAAACCATTTCAATTTATTACTGCTCATAATTTCAAATTCGGTTCCAATTGGAATAGAAACTTGATAGGTGCTATTTTTAAAAATATTAGAGGTGTTGTTGAAATTATTGTTTACCAATGCAACAGAATTGTACAAGGAGGTTGCATCTGGTTTTTCGTTGTTGTTGGCAGAATTATTATTTTTTAATTGACTAAAATTCAATTGCATACCAGCTTTTATCCGAATAATTTTAGACACATTCATTAAAATAGCACCACCAGCTTCGAAGTTTATATGCATGTTTGCATTATTGCTATCTATTTTGTTTTGGATGTTTTGATGGTTAGCATAACGGTAATCCATAGATGGCGTTGCATAAATCTGGTATGAAAATTGGTTTCTTTTTTCATTATTTTTTACAACATTAATTTCTTTTTTATCAAAATCTTTATGGTGAATTAAATAAGTAAAATGTTGTCCAATATTTTGAATCAATTCAAATTCTTGCCATTGATTTTCTAATTGATTTTCATGCTTTATTTCACATATTTGGGAAGTAGAATTGTTATTAGAATCGATAATGTTATTTAAAATTAACGCTTCAGAAAAATTGGATTCGATTCTTCTCGTACTATATTGGGACTGAATTTTATTAGATTTATTTTTGTTTATTTTTGATTGATGATTTGTAAAAGAAGCATTGTTTTTCTTTTCATTAAGTGTTAAAATTTGCGTGGATTGTTTTTCTATTTCTTTGGAAAAATTATTTCTGTTTACGCCCAAAAAACAAAATAGAAAGAAAAATAAAATCGATGTACTTACAGAAGGCCAATTGCTACCAGGGTGCATTTTATTAAATAGGCTGTTCCAAACGCGAGCAGATGGCTGCATCTTAAAATTTTCTGTAGAAGATTTTAAAAATGTTTCAAATTGATCTGTTGAAAAATGTTCCATCATGCCAATTCTTTTTTAGATTGATTTAAGATGCCATTTTTTATAAGTACTATTTCAAGCATTGCTTTTGCTCTAAAATATTGACTTCTGCTAGAACTTTCTTGAATGTCTAATAATTCACCAATTTCTTTATGGGAGTATCCTTCAATGGCATAAAGGTTTAAAACAGTACGATAACCGATTGGCAACAAACGAATACATTCAACGATTTGTTTGGCTTGGATAATTGATGGAATATTTTTTTCTAAACTTTGTAAATTCTCTAGAAACGAAATATCTAAACAATCCGTAAATCGTTTATTTTTCTTTAGTATATTGATGCAGGTATTTACAATTATTCTTCGGATCCACCCTTCAAAAGAACCTGAATTTTTGTATTGATGCAGCTGTGAAAATACTTTTATAAATCCTTCTTGTAGCATATCTTCAGCATCCATTTTACTTTTTGCAAATCGATAGCAAACACCCAACATTTTGGGACTGTATTTTTGATACAAAAGTTCCTGAGCAGCAGCATTGTTCTTTTTACTGCCATCAAGTATTTCCTCTTCTGTCATTTAAAAATTATTTCTTTAAATGTAAGGATAAAATTTGGAAAAAAAATTTCGGGAGGTTTGAGAAGAAAAGACGTTTGTGAGGTTTTATAGGTTTGAGAGGTTTGTGAAGTTAGGGATGTTCAAAAGGTTTAATAAGTACAATGAGTTCAAGACACCAAACACCAAACACCAAACACCAAACGCCACCCAAACCTCTTTTAATTCCTCTTCACCCAATCATAAATCAAACTCTTTTGCTGTTCGGTTAACACCGCATTTTTATGAATCCATGTATACGATTCTAATGGCATTTCACCTTCTTCAATTTCCTCTTTAATTTCATAAACTACTTGCTCTTTTTTCTTTAATGTGTATGTTCCCCATTCATCAAAATTTAATGATTCTTTGGCCTCGTAGATATGATGATTTATCCACCATGAAAAAGGTTGGATGTTTGTGTACCAAGGATAAACGCTGTTGTTGCTATGACAATCATAACAACTGGTTTTTAAAATTTGCAATACACTATCGGAGGTTGTTTCGGATAACGCCAACGCATATTCGCTTTTGTTTTTTGAAATATTATTATTGTTGCGTGGGTAAAATTGTATCGCCACAAACACAATTACAAGAAAGAAGATTAATTTTTTTATCATTGTTTTTTTGTTTTTTGTTTCGCGCAAAGCTCGCGAAGGAGCAAAGACGCAAAGTGAGAATAGTTCCAACCTTTCTTTGTTTCGCGCAAAGCTCGCAAAGGTGCAAAGACGCAAAGAGCCCCCTTCCCCAACCCTTCCCCCGAAAGGTGAAGGGAGCTTAACCTAACACTGATGATTGGTGAAAACACCAACATCGGCAGACGAAAATCTCCAACCTTTTGAACTCATTGAACTTATTGAACCTTTTGAACCTCAAACCTCAAACCTCAAACCTCACAAACCTCAAACCTCACAAACCTCACAAACCTCACAAACCTCTCTAACCTCTTTACTTCGTCAAAACCTCCCCATTCATTTCACCCGGTATCTCAATATCCATCATGTGCAAAATGGTTGGTGCAATATCTCCTAGTTTACCAGAATGTATTTGTCCGTTCCAATGGTTGTCTATTATAAAAAGTGGAACAAGATTTAAAGTATGAGCTGTATTGGGCGTGCCATCTGCGTTTATTTCATAATCTGCATTTCCATGATCTGCCGTTAGAAAAATGGCATAATCTTCTTTTAATGCAGCATTTACTACTTTTTCAACACATCCATCTACTGTTTCAACTGCTTTGATTACAGCATTCCAAACGCCGGTATGGCCCACCATATCTGCATTTGCAAAATTCAAACAAATAAAATCAGGTTTGTTTTCCTCAATTTCCTTTATCGCCGCATCTGTAAGTTCTATCGCACTCATCTCTGGTTTTAAATCGTAAGTGGCTACTTTTGCCGATGGAATCATAATGCGTTTTTCACCTTCAAATGGTTTCTCTCTACCGCCACTGAAGAAGAAACTTACATGCGGATATTTTTCAGTTTCCGCCATTCTAACCTGTGATTTACCATTTGCGGCCAGTACTTCTCCAAGCGTATTTTTTAAATCATCATTTTCAAAAATTACATGCACGTTTTTAAAGGAATGATCATACTGCGTCATTGTGGTGTAATGCAATTTTAAAGGATGCATGTCAAACTCAGGTATTTCCATTTGAGTAAGAACCTCGGTAATTTCTCGGCATCTATCTGTTCTGAAATTAAAACTGATTACCACATCATCTTTTGAGATGGTTGTTTTTTCAAGTTTGCCATTGATCATCGGCATCAAAAATTCATCACTTACCCCAGCATTATACGATTCATTTATGGCAGTTATAAAATCATCTGTTTTATTTCCGATTCCATTCACCAAAGCATCGTAAGCAATTTTCACGCGTTCCCATCTTTTGTCTCTATCCATGGCATAATATCTTCCGGAAATGGTCGCTATTTTTCCAGTTGATATGTTCATGTGATTTTGCAAGTCCTCAATAAATTTAATACCAGATTTAGGATCGGTATCTCTTCCATCTGTAAAAGCATGTACCAACACATTGGTTAATCCATTCTCCTTGCAGATTGTTAATATAGCTTTTAAATGATCGATGTGCGCATGTACACCGCCATCACTTACCAAGCCCAACAAATGAAGTGTTTTGTTACTGTTTTTGGCTTCGTTTATTGCATCTTTAAATGCTTTGTTTTCTTCGATACTGTGATTTTTGATGGCCACATTTATGCGCTCTAATTCTTGATACACAATTCTTCCAGCACCTAAATTTAAATGACCAACTTCACTATTGCCCATTTGGCCTTCTGGCAATCCTACTTCTTTACCACAAGTAATTAATGTAGTGTTGGGATACTTATTATATAGACCGGTCACAAATGGAATATTTGCGTGCTGTATGGCATCGCTTTCTTTCACTTTTCCAAGACCCCAACCATCCATAATGACTAACGCAATTTTTTTATTATTCATCTTTTTATTTTTTCAATAATTGAAATATCACTTAAGGCTGTGTTTTATTTATCCTGCAATTTACTCAATGCAATCAGGTATTCTAAAAATTAATTTCTTTTCGCAAACAATTTTCAACCCATTAAATCGTTATTGTTAAGCTATAGAGTTTGTTTTTAACCATTAAACGCTTTATTATGAAAACCAATTTTAAATATTTAGTCGTTTTGTTTTTCCTTTTTTCATTCAAAGGAGGCCGCAATTTAGATAGCATTATCATGTCTATTGAATCTGGAAACTCCACTAGACTATCGGCATTTTTTGATTCAAATCTAGAAATTTCATTGCCCGATAAAAGCAATAACTATAGTAAGGTTCAAGCTGAATTAATTTTAAAAGATTTTTTTAAACTACATCAAGTAAAACGTTTTGAAGTTTTGCATAGTGGCGATAATGTTGGCGCACAATATTGCATTGGCAATTTATATACCCGAAATGGTACTTTTAGAACCACGCTTTACATCAAACAAACTGCTCAAAAATCCATACTTCAGGAAATTAGATTTGATGTGAAATAGGGATGATAAATTCAAAAGTTAAAAGTCAAAATTAAAAAGTAAAAATCTCACCCAATGTAACCTCTTTGTTATTGGGTTTAATTTAAAATAAAATCTTCCGAAAGTCGATTAACCTTAATTTTTATTTTCTTTCAAACATTGCGATAAACAATAGAACAATCAGTTGTTTAAAACATAATAAACCGTTGAAACGGTTGTGAAGCATTTTTTATTTTCATAGCCCACGGTTTAAACCGTGGGTTAAGAAATTCTTTGAAATTAACAATAGAACAGTCAGTTTTTTAAAACATAATAAACCGTTGAAACGGTTGTGAAGTATTTTTTATTTTCATAGCTCACGGTTTAAACCGTGGGTTGTAGAATTAGATGTCATTATACAATGGTTTCAACCATTTTTTCTCTGCGATTTTATTAATCGAATAAAACCGCCCAAATTCAAAATGCAGATTCTTTTAAATTCCCTTTTTGAATTTTTACTTTTTACTTTTTAATTCTTCTCCCCCCTCATTTCCAATTCAATCATTACATTTGTTTTATGATTATTCATAATGATTTGATACAATTAATTTCTGCAGCACTAAAAGAAGATATCGGCAATGGCGACCATTCTACTTTGTGCTGTATTGATAAAAAAGAAAAAGGTCAAGCCATTTTAAAAGTTAAACAAGATTGTGTGCTTGCCGGTGTTGAAATTGCTCAAGTGATTTTTTCTCAAGTTGATGCTGATGTTGAATTTAATGCGTTAATGGCTGATGGAACGCATGCCAATATAGGAGATATTGCATTTGAAATTAAAGCGCCTATTCATGTTATTTTATCTTGCGAAAGACTGGTGTTGAATACCATGCAAATGATGAGTGGTATTGCAACACTTACCAACCAATACGTTACAAAATTAAAACCCTACAAATCAAAATTGCTCGATACCAGAAAGACGACACCTAATTTTCGTCTTTTAGAAAAAGAAGCGGTAAAAATTGGCGGAGGTACCAACCATCGGTTTGGACTTTACGACATGATTATGTTGAAAGACAACCACATTGATTATTGTGGTTCTATTGAAAAAGCCATTTTGATGGCATCAGATTACGTTGAAAAATTTCACCCCGAATTAAAAATTGAAGTAGAAACCAGAACCTTGGAAGACGTAAAAAAAGTGGTTTCGATTGGGAAAGTCAATCGCATCATGTTGGATAATTTTTCGCCCAATCAAATTGTAGAAGCGTTGAAAATAATTGACGGACAATTTGAAACAGAAGCAAGCGGTGGAATAAATTTGGATAACATTGAATCGTATGCTGCAACGGGCGTTGATTTTATTTCATGCGGCGCCATTATTCATCAAGCCCAGAGTGTGGATTTGAGCTTGAAAGCGGTGATTATTTCGTAAAAATAAATTTTACGGTTTTGCATTTTGAACAATTTTTGCATTTTTTCATAGCCCACCGTTTCAACGGTGGGAAACAATAAAAGCGGTGATTATTAATTTTAACATTCAACATCAAATCGTAAATGAAAAAGAAGCCCAACATAATAGGTTTAGTTTATTCTACAGACCCAAACTTTAAGCCAGAAGTTGAACAAGAAATAGAAGAAGAAACGCTTTTGCCCAATCAACAAAAATTAAAAATTCGATTAGAAACCAAGCATCGAGCAGGAAAAGCAGTAAGCTTAATTCTTGGATTTATTGGTACCCAATTGGATAAAGAAGAGTTGGTAAAAAAACTTAAAAACCATTGTGGAACTGGCGGTTCGGCAAAAGATGGTGAAATGCTAATCCAAGGCGATCAAAGAGATAAAATACTTCAATGGCTATTAAAAAATGGCTATACCCAATCTAAAAAAATATAGCTTGACTCAAATTTGATTTTTTTATTTCCATTTGAAAAGAGCAAAATGCCAATTGATATTAAGTTAATAGACTTTTTAATAGGCCTCGATTTATTTTAAATTTTCAATAATTAGTTGATACAAGCTTCAAATTATTTCCTTAATTTTAATACAAACCTCAGACCATGCAACCAAAAATATCGACTGGTATTGTTATAAATGTCGAAACATTTTATCAGCAAGAATATAGTAATCCCAAAAATCATGATTTTATGTTTGCGTATAAAATTACTATTCAGAATGAAAATGTTTTTCCCGTTAAATTATTGAGCCGATATTGGCATATTTTAGACAGCAATGGAATTGTAAAAGAAGTTGAAGGTGAAGGAGTAGTAGGGATTCAACCTGTTATTCAACCCTCAGAAAAATATCAATATATCAGTGGCTGCAATTTGAAGTCAGAGTTGGGAAGAATGCAAGGTAATTATGTTCTTCTAAACATGCATTCCAAATCTACATTCATTGCCGAAATTGCACCGTTTTATTTAACAGCGCCCATGAAATTGAATTAACTACCTTTATTCCCGGAATCTTTTGGAATTTAACCCAATGTCTAATTTACTATATGTCTAAACTTACGTTCAACAACAGCAACAATCAATTTTTTATTAGTTTAAAATCTGAAGTTGATCAATATTTTAAAATAAATAAAATTTCAAAAACCGGGGATTATCGGTTATACATCAAAACCATCGTTTTAATTTCCTCCGCCATTTCAATTTATTTCAGTTTATTTTTTGTGAGCATGCCAATTTATGTGTCTATTTTATTGGCTATTTTACTTGGATTTATTTTTGCTTGTATTGGATTTTCAGTGATGCACGATGCAAATCATGGAAGCTATAGCAACAGCAGCAAACTCAATGATATCTTAGGATTAATTGCTTCTAATGGTTTGGGTGCAAATTCATTTTTCTGGAAACAAAAACACAACATCATTCACCACACTTACACCAATGTAGATGGGATAGATGATGATATTGCAAAAAGCCCAATTATCCGTCAATGCGAATCGCAAACCTGGGTTCCAATGCATAAGATTCAACATCTGTATCTCACTCCCATTTACTCATTATCATCTATTTTTTGGATTTTTGTAATGGATTTTACAAAGTATTTCAAACGTAAAATATATACCACAGATGCTTGGGAAATGAACACCAAAGAGCATATCATTTTTTGGATTACAAAATTGTATTACCTAACCGTTTTTATTATCATTCCAATAATTTCTTTCGGATGGATTGGTTGGTTGATTGGTTTTTTTGCAGTGAATATGGCAATGGGTTTAACCTTGTCTTTTGTTTTTCAATTGGCGCATGTCGTTGAAAATACAGAGTTTGAGCATATTCCATTAGATACTACAAAACATCTTGAAACAGCTTGGGCAGAACATCAAATTAAAACGACTGCCAATTTTGCGATGAATAATAAAATGATTTCTTGGTTTGTAGGTGGATTAAATTTTCAAATTGAACACCATCTTTTTCCAAAAGTTAGTCACGTTCATTATCCTGAAATCAGCAAAATTGTTCAGCAAAAATGTAAAGAATTTAATTTGCCCTACAATTATTATCCCACCATGTTTGAAGCATTGGCATCCCATTTTAGGGTAATGTATCAATTGGGTAAGTCGCCCGTGGAAACTAAGAAAAATCTTCAAATGGCTGCCTAAGGTTTATACTTGGCTTCACTTAATATCTCTTCAGCATCTTTTGTCATTAATTCGTTGAGTTTAATTTTCGAATTCTTAGACATGTATTTTCTTACAATTTGCCATCCTACAAATGAACCGATATTACCTGGTGAAGCATCACCCAATTCCTGTGTTTTTGGACTTTCTCCAATGTAATTTCTAATCATGTTATAGTCGGTACTTTGCAACAAATTATTTTGAATAAATAAATTCCAAATGGAAGCTTCATGTTCATTACAATCTTCCATTTGTTTTTGCGTAAATCCAATTAATTGATATTCTGATTTTTTAGGTAACAACATTTCAAGCATGTATAATCTTTTGCCTTTCTCAATCATTTGTATCACCAATGATTTTTCTTCAAATGCTTCTGGATACAAATCTAACACCACATTTTTCATGCAGTTAATGGAAATATAACTTGGTTCAAATCGCGCTGAAATATAAGGTGGGTATGTTTCTGATACGATACTGGTATTGTAATAAGATGCATTTTTGCCCATATGTTGATGCAGTCCAATGGCAAATGCATTAGGAGTAATGATATCACCATATCCATCAAGCGGGCCCAGATATGTAATGATGTTATTTGGTGATTTATAATTGGGGAAATAATATTTTAAATATTGTAAACTCGTTTTTATTTCGTTTTCGTATTTGCTAAAGTGCTTAAAAATGATTTGACTCGTATCATAAAGTGGCTTGTATGCTCCAATGAATCCATTGATATAATTTGAAGCAATTGAATCGGGCCATTTAGGGTCTACATTCAAAATGTTTAAAAGATAATTCTGAGTAAATCCAGGATAATTGGTTGCAAGTTTATTCATTTCGGCCATAGTATTCAATGTGTCAATATTGAAAAATGCTTGCTCAAATTGAATGGTTGTGATGTTGATTTTTATATTTGAAATATCAGGATTGTCATTCTTAGAGTTGCAGGAAAAAAATAACATACATAAAAGCAAACTTCTTATTAATCGCATACAAATGAATTAACTTTACAAACAGTGAATTTAAATTTCAGGGTAAAGTTAGTTTAAATGAAAATATTTTTAGCGCAACAAAATTATCACATTGGTAATTTCGAAAGCAACACACAAAAAATCATTGAAGCCATTCAAGAAGCCAAATCGAATCAAGGTGATTTAATTGTTTTCAGTGAGCTTTGTATTTGTGGTTACCCACCAAGAGATTTTTTATATTTCAATGATTTTATTGAAAAATGTTTGCAAAATATTAAGTTGATTTGCAAAGAAGCCAATGGCATTGCGGTGTTGATTGGCGCTCCGCAAAAAAATCCCAATATATTAGGCAAAGATTTATTTAACGCTGCATATTTTTTATTCGATGGAAAAATTCAACAAGTGATTCAAAAAACGTGTTTACCAACGTATGATGTATTTGATGAAAACCGTTATTTTGAACCTGCTACATCATGGAATGTAATTCATTTTAAAGGCAAAAAAATTGCAGTTACCATTTGTGAAGATATATGGAATATAGACCAAAATCCATTGTATAAAATTTGCCCAATGGATATGATGATGAATCAACAACCGGATTTGATGATTAATTTATCGGCTTCGCCCTTTGATTATACCCATCAGGAAGACAGGCTTTCTATCATAAAAGCAAATGTGTTGAAGTACGGAATCCCAATGTTTTATTGTAATGCCGTTGGTAGTCAAACTGAAATTGTATTTGATGGCGGCTCAATAGTAATGGATAAAAATGCACAAGTTTGCGGGCAGTTAAAATCATTTGAAACAGATTTGAAATCGTTTACGTTAAATGATGATAATAGTATTGTTGTTGAAAATTCAATTGAAAATATTCCAATATTAGACCAACAATTATTTCCTGAAAATTTGTTGCCCAATTTAAATATCGATTTGATTTACAAAGCACTTGTTTTAGGCATCAAAGATTATTTTTCTAAGATGGGTTTCAAAAAAGCCATTTTGGGCAGTAGCGGAGGGATTGACAGTGCAGTAACTTTAGCCATTGCAGTAGATGCATTAGGAAAAGAAAATGTAACTGCGGTATTGATGCCTTCCACTTTTTCGAGTACACATTCTGTTGATGATGCCATTCAACTCAGTAAAAATCTTGAAAATCCGAATCATTTTATTTCAATTCAACAAATAAATGATGCATTTTTAACTGAATTAAATCCATTATTTGCTGGAACGGAATTCGGCATTGCTGAAGAAAATATTCAAAGCCGATCTCGTGGAAATTTGTTGATGGCTATTGCCAATAAATTTGGATTTATTTTATTGAATACTTCAAACAAAAGCGAATTGGCTACGGGATACGGAACGCTTTATGGCGATATGGCTGGCGGGATTGGTGTTTTGGGTGATTGTTATAAAATGCAGGTTTACGCATTGGCAGAATACATCAATAGAAATCAAGAAATTATTCCAAAAAATATCATTACAAAAGCGCCAAGTGCAGAACTTCGTCCCAATCAAAAAGACAGTGATAGTTTGCCAGATTATGCTGTACTCGACAACATTTTGTATCAATACATAGAACATGTAAAAGGACC
>VFKL01000091.1 GCA_009885535.1 Chitinophagaceae bacterium
GGACAAACCCTTGAAGCTTTTTATATTTCTGTAGTACACGCAAACCCATTGAGTATTGGATTGAATTGTGCACTCGGGGCAAGCGAAATGCGTCCACATATTGAAGAGTTATCATCAATAGCAAAATGTTTTACTTCGGCTTATCCCAATGCAGGATTGCCAAATGCATTTGGTGAATATGATGAGCAACCACATGAAACAGCGCATATCATTGAAGAGTGGGCAAAACAAGGATTTGTAAATATTGTAGGGGGTTGCTGTGGCACAACACCAGATCATATCAAACACATTGCTGAAGAGGTGAGTAAATTTAAACCGAGGGAATTGCCTGTGTTAATGGATTAACACAAAGAAATTAAACAATTGAAACAAAAAGACACAAACGGAAAATGCTTTCAACCTTTTGAACTCATTGAACTCATTGAACCTTTTGAACCTTTGAAACGTCTGAAACTTTTTTTATGAAACAACAAATCAACCCATATCTCAGATTAAGTGGCCTAGAACCATTAGTCATTCGCCCCGAAACAAATTTTGTAAACGTGGGAGAACGTACCAATGTAACTGGTAGTAAAAAGTTTGCGCGTTTAATTCGTGAGGGATTATTTGAAGAGGCGTTATCTGTTGCACGCCAACAAGTAGAAAGTGGCGCACAAATTTTAGATATCAATATGGATGATGCGTTGCTAGAAGGCGTATCCGCAATGACCACATTTTTAAATTTGCTACAAGCGGAACCAGATATTGCAAAGATTCCCATCATGATTGACAGCAGTAAGTTTGAAATCATTGAAGCTGGGTTAAAATGTGTACAGGGAAAATGTATTGTAAACTCAATATCGATGAAGGAAGGAGAAGAGAAATTCATCGAGCAAGCGATTGTTTGTAGAAACTTTGGTGCGTCAGTAATCGTAATGGCATTTGATGAAGTAGGACAAGCCGATACCAAAAAAAGAAAAGTAGAAATTTGTCATCGTGCGTATAAAATATTAACTGAGCAGGTTGGATTTCCTCCGGAAGAAATCATTTTTGATCCCAATATTTTTGCCGTTGCTACAGGCATTGAAGAGCATAATAATTATGCAGTAGATTTTATAGAAGGAACTAGAGAAATAAAAAAGTTGATGCCATTAACCAAAGTGAGTGGTGGTGTGAGTAATGTGTCATTTTCGTTTCGAGGAAATGATCATGTAAGAGAAGCCATTCATAGTGTGTTTCTATTTCATGCCATAAAAGCGGGAATGGATATGGGTATTGTAAATGCAGGTCAGTTGGTTATTTTCGATGATATAGAGCCAACGCTTAAGGAGCTTTGTGAAAATGTAATTTTAAATAAAAACAACGACGATAATGGTGCAACTGAAAAGTTGATTGTATTTGCAGACACGGTTAGAGCAAAAGGTAAAGTAATTGTAAAAGATGAAAGTTGGCGGAAAGAATCAGTAGAGAAAAGAATGAGTCATGCCCTAGTACATGGCATTACAGATTATATAGATGCAGATACAGAAGAAGCAAGAATTAAATATCCAAAGCCATTAGATGTAATTGAAGGACCATTAATGGATGGAATGAATATCGTGGGGGATTTATTTGGCGCAGGAAAAATGTTTTTACCGCAAGTAGTAAAAAGTGCGCGCGTGATGAAAAAAGCAGTAGCGGTGTTAACGCCATTTATTGAACAAGAAAAAGAAGACAGAAGAAACAATAAAGCTGCTGGTGATTTTAATCAGGCAGATGAAAAAGGACCAGCAAAAATATTATTAGCAACTGTAAAAGGTGATGTGCATGATATTGGTAAAAATATTGTTGGTGTGGTATTGGGATGTAATGGTTATGAGATTATAGATTTAGGCGTAATGGTATCAGCAGATAAAATTTTAACTGAAGCGCAAAAGCATAATGTTGATATCATCGGATTGAGTGGATTGATTACACCTTCATTGGATGAGATGGTTCATATTGCTAAAGAGATGACGCGTTTGAAAATAAACAAGCCGTTGCTAATCGGCGGTGCAACCACCAGTAGAATGCATACTGCGGTAAAGATTGCACCCGAATTTGAACATGGTGTAGTTCATGTGCTTGATGCTTCAAGAAGTGTAACGGTTGCAGGTAACTTACTGAATAAAGATTTAAAAATTGGTTTTTTAGGAGACCTGAAATACGAATACGAAAAACTAAAAATAGATTTTGGAAATAAAAAAATGGCGAAGAAATTGCTTCCATTAAATCAAGCACAAAAAAATATTGTAGATATAAATTGGGAAACCTTCGTTCCAGTTCAGCCAACGTTTACCGGTAATAAAGTATTTGATAGTTATGATCTAGGAGAGATTGCAGCATACATCGATTGGCAGCCATTTTTTATTGCATGGGAAATGCACGGAAAATTTCCGGCATTATTAGAAGATGAAATTATTGGTAAAGAAGCCACTAAATTATATCATGATGCACAAGCTTTATTAAAACAAATCATTGAAGAAAAATGGCTAACTGCAAAAGGAGCTGTTGGATTCTGGGAAGTTGAAAAATCAGCAGCAGATAGTGTGAACATAACGGGAACCAATATTCGTTTAGAATTTTTAAGACAACAGATTAAAAAAGCAGAAGGACAACCCAATTTATCATTGGCAGATTTTATTCATCCAAATCATAAAGATTTTATTGGTGCATTTTCTGTAACCATTCAAGGAATAGAAACGCACATCAAGCAATTTGAAGACAATCTTGATGACTATAATAAAATTATTTTACAAGCGCTGGCAGATAGATTTGCAGAAGCTTTCGCGGAATTAATGCACAAAAAAACCAGAATAGATTTTTGGGGATACGAACAAAATGAACAACTATCGAATGAAGATTTAATTCATGAGAAATATTCAGGCATTCGTCCGGCTCCAGGATATCCGGCTTGCCCTGATCATACCGAAAAATATAAATTGTTTGAGTTACTTGGTGGCGAAGAAAATACGGGCATTCATCTTACAGAGTCGTTAGCGATGTATCCTGCTTCATCAGTTTGCGGTTGGTATTTTGCACATCCCGAAAGTAAATACTTTGGCGTTGGAAAAATTGAAAACGATCAGGTTGTAGATTATGCGAATAGAAAAGGAATGTCTATAGAAGAAACCACAAAATGGCTGATGCCGATATTGGATGCGTAAAATGAGTTGATACTTTTAAATGCCGATTATATTTCAACATTTAAGGTTGATACTTAAAATTCAAATCTGTTATTAATTTTCTTACGTCAATTAAAAATTGATCACCAGGGTCTGCTTTGTATGTGATGTAGTTGGTGTTGGTTTCTTTCCAAAGATTGGATTTTCTAAACTTTATGTATTCACTATGTCCAATCACATATTCGATTTGATGTTTCTTAGATAAATATCGAATCAAATTTGAATTGGCTAACACTTGTTTATTGGTGAGTGGAGCTTCTTTACTACCAATATTTTCAATGCCGATAGAACAATAATTTAATCCTATTGTATGCCTTGCAAACAAGGTGTCGGGTACTAAATGATAAATAGTTCCATCTCTATCAATTAAATAATGTGCAGACACATTTAACTTACTCTGATCTTTATTCAGCTTTCTTGCATTTTCAATTTCAATACCATTAAAATAATTAAAATTGCTGTTTATGGTTCCGCCAGCTGTATAATGCAACACAATCATTTTAGGTACAATAGTTGCGTTCTCTTGAATGATACCGTGGCGTTCTTTTAAATACGCAACACTTAATTTTTCCCTTTCTTTATTATAAAGAATTGGCTTTTCAATAATTTTTATGTTTGTATTTTCTTGTGCTATTATAGTTGAGCATAAAAGCATACATACAATACTCATTAATAATGTTGTCATGTGTTTTGTTAAACCATCAATTTGTAAATATTTTAAAACACCAGATTGCATATTATTATGAATTTAAAATCATGCATTGCAAATAAGCAATTACGAAGTTTTGAAAATTGAAATAGAGCTAGTTTTTTGATGCTAACTAAAGATGAGAAAATTAATTGTAACTACAAAAGCCAATTAAAAAACAATAACATCAAATTGTTGAATGTATAATATCTCGCAGTATTTTGGAAATAATTTGTTAGCTGTTCGCTTTATTTGTCTTTAATTTTTTAACCGTAAAATAAATGAGCATTAAGGATAAAGAAAAATAATTGCCTAAAAAAAAGCATTGATAATTTCTTAAAGCAACTTTATCGGAAACAACATTTGATAGAAAAATAGGCGATAAAAATATCAATCCTATTATAAATGCTTTCAAATTTTTATTCTTTTTCATTACTTGTGAATTAATTTAATAAAGTAGTTAAAATTAATAAACTAATACCAATTTAAATTACAATTTAGTCCACGATTTTCTGGTATAATGCCGATATCAAAGCTGTTTGGGACAATTTCATTGGACCATTATAGATGTCTAATCGGTATAAAAAGGTTTATATAATGAACAAATTTCAAATTAGCATTTCTGCCACCTTTATTGGTTGAGCTGATTTTGTATTCGTTCGGGTCAATGGTTTAAATACCAAATTGAAAAGTTTAAAATCGTTGCGAAGCATACCCATGTTAAATAAGGCACAAGCAGCCATGAGGCAAGTTTTGAGAAAGCGGAAAAACTATACATGGTGAGCATGATAGTTATTACCATTAAAAAAATATCTACTAAAGCCAACGCAGTGGAGTGAAAATGAAAGAAAAAAATGCTCCAACAAAAATTTAGAAATAATTGTGTAGCGAATAAAAAATAGGCTTTACGCTTATTTGAGTTAGTAGCTTTGTTTTTCCAAATAAGTGCTAGGGAAATTCCCATCAATAAATAAAGTGTTGTCCACACAGGGGCAAAGAGATATGCCGGTGGATTCCAAGTTGGTTTTTGGAGATTGTCAAACCACAGATTGTTATTGGCACTTGCTAATAGTCCGCTAATGATTCCTACACCTTCGCAGAGCAAAATAGCGATGATGAATTTTCATGTGGTTGAGTACTTGTTTGTAGATTTCATTTTGAGTATTTATTTTTTAGATTTTACTGTAAGTGCCGGAAATAAAAGTGCTAATGATTGTCGATGGGTGAAGTATTTGTACATCCAATTGATAAAAACAATTAAACGGTTTTTAAATCCAATTAATAAAAATAAGTGTAAAGTCATCCAAATTATCCAAGCAAAAAATCCTTGAAAAGATAATTTTGGTTTTTCTAAATCAACTACGGCTTTGTTTCTTCCAATGGTGGCCATGCTGCCTTTGTTTACATACTTGAAAGGTTGCATTTTTTTTTCTAGAGCAATAAGAATGAAATTCTGCGCTACATTTTTGGCTTGGTCTATAGCTACACTTGCTAATTGTGGAAATCCTTTTGGATGAAATTCGGTTTGAATAAAAGCAATGTCGCCAACGGCAAAAACATTGTTAGTAGAAATTATACGATTGTATATATCCGTTTTTATTTGGTTTGATTTGGTAATAAGTTCGGGGTGAATACCTGTCGGAATATTTCCTTTTACACCTGCAGCCCAAATAACAAATGTGGATTGAATTTCAGAATTGTCGTGTAATATAAGTTTTTGACCGTCGTACGCTTTTAAAATGGCATCTGTTTGTACAATAACGCCTAACTTGATTAAATACGCTTTTGCTTTTTTCGAAGAAACATCACTCATGTTTCCTAAAAGTTTTGAAGTTCCCTCAAGTAAATAAATGCGCATTGTGGAAAAATCCAATTCGGGATATTCAGAAGGTAACGAATCATTTTTCATTTCGGCTAAAGCGCCACTTAGTTCTACACCTGTAGGGCCTCCACCAACTATGACTACAGATAAAAGTTTTTCTGTTTTTTCGGTTTTTGTGGCCACTGCATCCTCAAAATGTTGTAATAGTTTATTGCGTATTTGCAGTGCTTCATAGGTCGACTTCATGGGAAATGTTTTTTCCTCAAATTCGGTATTGCCAAAATAGTTTGATGTTGCACCTGTTGCAATGACCAGATAATCATAATTAAAATTTTCTTTTTCTGTCTCTATTCTATTCGTATCAAAATTTATATTTGTTACTGTTTCTAAACGAATACGAACATTTTTACTTTTCTCAAAAATACTTCTTAAAGGGAATGAGATATTACTTGCATCTAAATTTGCCATTGCCACTTGGTAAAAAAGCGGTTGAAATTGATGGTAATTATTTTTGTCAATTAAAGTGATTCTATAATGCGGATGATTATTTAGTGCACGTGCAATTTTAAGTCCTGCAAAACCTGCACCAACGATTACAATATGTTTTGTAGAACTATGGTTATATCCTTTTGCCATTGCTTTTAATGAATCATTGTAGTCTTTTAAAACTTTTGCGTTTATTTCTGGTGTTTCTCGGTCAGGAATCGTAACAGTCATTTCATCCTCAAATTTTGATAGTTCGGGATGATTTTCTTGAATATTACCTATGGTTTCAAGTATTTCTTTGTTAAGTTCTTCTTCCGTTTTCATGGGTTGAAAAATCTGGATTATACAGTATGAGTTAGTTTGTTTGCTTCTACACTTTCAAATAATTTATCTAAGAAAACTTTCGCTAATTTATCAGTAGTCATTTTGTCCAAAGCATTGCCTTTAGCATCAAAAGTTTTTTCAACATTGGGAACTGGAAACATTTTGGTAACTGTCCAAGCACCTATTTTCCATAAAACAAATTGCAAAGAAACCAATGCTTGTGCACCACCAAAAACACCTGCTGAAACGGTGCTTATACTTATTGGTTTGCCGTGCCACTCATCATACAAAAGATCTATGACATTTTTTAAACTTGCAGGAAACCCTCCATTATATTCGGGTGTGACAATAATAATTCCATCCGCTGATTTTATTTTAACAGCAAAATCAAGTACTTTTTCAGAAGGGTTTTGAAATGTTTTTATGGTGTCTTCAAAAATTGGAAAGTTGTATGCTTTCAAATCTAATATTTCAACAGTAGACAGGTTATTTTCTTCCAAGTAATTTTTGAAATACAAAGACACATAATGACTTTTTCTTTCTCTTCTTACACTTGATGATATGATGGCGATGTGTGGCATTATTTTGTATTTAAATTTTTATCAAACCCAATCAAACTCTTTCTGTAGATTTCTAAACTTAAATCCTTTAAACCCAGATTATGCAAAAGATTTCAATTGCAAAATCTGGGATAAAGTATTTTTCAGTGATTTGACCTACTGCTTTGAAGACAATTTTTTTTATGCTGTTACTAAAGCATCACGCATAGATTTTACTTTGTCGTGATTGGCTAAAAGCAAACTGTGCTGTACTTTAATCATGGTTTCTTGTTCTGCACTTAAATTTTCTGCATCATTTTTTAATGCTTTTTCATAAGTGTATTTTGCTACGTCTTCACCATATTCACAAGAGTTGAGAATTGCTTTACGGTCTTTGCCAGTAAGTGCAGCTTTTACATCCATCCAAACGCGAAAGAATTTCCCCGATGCCAATGTACCCTCGGCAGGTGTGCCACCTAATTTGGTCACTTCAAGTTTTAATTCCGTTATGCATTTTTTACTCGTAGCAGAGAGATGTGCAAATAGGGTTTTTAAATCTTGCTCTTCTGTTTCTTTGGTCGCTGTTTCGTAACCTTCAATTCTATCATTGTTGATTGTGATGAGTGTGTTTAACACGTCAATTGTTTTTTGTTTTTCCATTTTTTTTTATTTAATTGTTAATGTAATAATTTTTTGTTCTGTTGATTTGGCTTTTTGTTATTCAAAATTTAAGTTTTGCTCCTTTAGTTTTTTATATAACTGTACATTATTTTTTGTAACATTCATCTTGACATGTCATTGCTCGGTCAAGATTTAGTTTTTATTTATTTGAATTTGTGTGATGCAAAATTGCTGTTCTATGTTAACGTCTGTTTTAACCCAGATTTTGCAGTTGTAATCTATTACAAGAAAAAAATGCTGCAAATACAAGCGTTTGCTTGACTTTTTGATCTTACCATATTTCAATATGCTATCAACCAAAAAATCGGCTCAAACACACGTCTTTATTGCCTTTTATCCTTTTATGACGATTCCAACTGAAAATCTGGGTTAAAACATTATTTCTAAAGAATTACAAGATTCACGCTTTTGAAATAATAAAATAATGACAGACATTATAGAAGCAACTGATTTCGGACTAAGAAATAAAAAGGTTGAAAAAGAGAAGTGAAAAGAGTTTGCTTATTTAAGCCAGAGTTTGCAGTTGAAATCTAATACAAAAAAAATGCTGCAAACACAATCGTTTGTTTGACGCAATTTTTTTGTTTAAGGATTAGTAAAAATGCCCCGATAACATTTTATGTATCGAGGCATTTTTTATGTGGCATTTATTGTATACCACTAAATGTTTGAGCTGTTCGTACTTTTGAATTAAAGTTTTTATTAATTCCTATTTCTGTATATCAGTTTACTTTGATTTTTTAAACTCAGTAAAGATTGTTAGCGTTTTATTCTTCAATTTCATTACTTGCTTGAATTTCTTCTGCCAACTGCTTTTCAAATTTATTGTGTATAAAAAGCATTAAAAGTCCAAATAAAATGGCAGAAATAATCAATATAGTATTAATGATGCCGCTAACAGAAAAAGATATTCGAATTAAAATAGTTGAAATGATAAAACCTGAATTTCGAATAACTTTATGGAACTCGTCTGTGTGGAAAAATGAAAATAACAATAAGATTACATCAGCAATAATCAGAATATTGAAAAACTGTTCAAAGAAAATATTATTGATATTTTTGAAAGAAACAGCGTCAGCTTCAAGTGGATGAAAGATACTAATACTCCAGTTTAAGAATGAATATATTGCAATAATTAAAAGTACAGGAACTAGAGCTGTTGCTATCCATTTTTTTGCATTTATAAATTTTGAAATACTTGAAAGATGTTTTTTACTATTTTCAATCGTTCTATATACTTTGGTTCGTTGAATATGGAAAAGATAAATTAAATAGAATAATAAAACCGATGCAAGTAAATCATAAGTAAACTGTAAATCATTTTTAATGCTAAACCAATTAGACGAAAGTGATAAATCTGAAAGGTCTTTGAACAGTCGTCTAATAATGATGAGCGCAATAATTTCGTATTGCTTTGAGATATAAGTAGAAGTTGATTTGGGGAGATAATAAATTAAAAGATACACCTCATAAACCAATATAAAAGAAAAAGGGGTATAAATGGCAGCGATGGGATTTTTTAATAAGTTGGATGGTTCATTTATGGTAATAATATTAAAATGTATCAGCCCAATCATTAATAAGTGAATAATAAAACTCACTAAAGCAATCCATAAAATTACCCGTTCACTTTTTTCTTTAGTTTTTTTTGAAAGAAGTTTTTGATAAAGTTTTTCCGAGAGTTTTGATATTTCCATGTTAGTTTTTTTTTAATCAAAATATGCTGTTGTTTATAGTTCGTTGTAATGTGCGAAAGACCGTCAACGGTATGCGGTTTCATGAAGTTGGGGATTTTGGAGCACAAATCACACATTGCAC
>VFKL01000123.1 GCA_009885535.1 Chitinophagaceae bacterium
ATCAATTTTGACTTTTCCGTTAAAGCTTTTGTTACATTTTCAGGATTGGTGGTATCTACATAAATAAATTTGATGCCAAATTTTTCATACACTTTTGTAAATAAACGGTACGTTCCACCATACATGTCGTTTGCCGCAATTACTTCATCGCCCGGCACGAGCAGTTTGATTACCGTATCGGTAGCCGCCACACCACTACTAAATGCCAAACCAAATTTTCCATTTTCAATAACAGCCAACGCGGTTTCTAATGCAGCACGGGTTGGGTTTTGCGAACGCGCATACTCATACCCTTTATGTTGTCCAGGAGCCGATTGTACATATGTTGATGTTTGAAATATTGGTGTCATAATTGCACCTGTTGAAGGATCGGGTTCCGCTCCCGCATGTATCATTCTGGTGGCAATTTTTTTGTTATCTAATGAAGCTTTGCTCATGGTTATTTATTTTAGGTGGTAAAAATAGAAAATAATATCGTTAAACCCGGATTTTGCAGTTGGAATCGTGATGAAAGGGAAAAAGGCAATAAAGACGAGTGTTTGAGCCGATTTTTTGGTCGAAAGCATATTGAAATATGGTAAGGTCAAAAAGTCAAGCAAACGCTTGTATTTGCAGCATTTTTTTCTTGTAATAGATTTCAACTGCAAAATCCGGGTTAAAGCCCACGGTTTAAACCGTGGGTTATCGAATGGAATGAAAATGTTAATGGTTTCAACCATTAATTTATGTTTTCAAGAATTTCAAATTTCTCCTCAAATTTCAAATGATATTCAAATTATGCTTTGTTTAGTTTATTATCAGCGAAGAACAACCCTATTTTTAGGACAAGATTTCATTTAGGCAAACCGTTGAAACGGTTATGTAGAAAATTTTGTTTCTTTAACCCACGGTTTAAACCGTGGGCTATGGTAACGAATGTCTTGTTTTAAAAATTTCTTTGAAACCCAATGAACATTTTTAATTTGAGTTACGCAAACATCTATTTGAGGAAAAATTTCATTTGCGCAAACCGTTGAAACGGTTGTGAAGAAAATTTGTTTTTTAGCCCACGGTTTAAACCGTGGGTTATGGTATAAGATTTCAATGTTAATGGTTTCAACCATTTATTTATAGTTTCTACAGTTTAAAAATGAAACAATATATTCGCTTTACACGTAACTTCATCACTAAATTTTTTTATGCAAACTGCTTCAAAAAGGGTGTTAAACGGTTGGACAATGTATGACTGGGCCAACTCTGTATACAATTTGGTGATTACCTCTACCATTTTTCCAGCGTATTATGCAGCCGTAACAAGCACCAAAGATGATAATCATGTTACTATATTTGGTACAAAGTTCATCAATACTTCGTTGTATACTTACGCACTCGGTTTCGCTTTTATAGTCGTTGCATTTTTAAGTCCAATTTTATCGTCAATTGCCGATTTTAAAGGAAACAAAAAACAGTTTTTGTTTTTCTTTTGCACCTTAGGAAGCATCTCATGTAGCGCACTGTATTTTTTTGATGGCAGTAACTTGTTTTATGGACTATTGTGTATGGTTATGGCCTGTATTGGCTTTTGGGGCTCTTGGGTTTTTTATAATTCGTATTTACCAGAAATTGCAGCACCCGAAGACAGAGATAAACTAAGTGCAAGAGGTTTTGTGATGGGATATATAGGCAGCGTGATTTTACAATTGATTTGTTTTGTTTTGGTTTTGATGCCAGATACTTTTGGCATCAAAAAAGACAAGGCAGCTCAAATTTCTTTCTTAATGGTGGGCATTTGGTGGTGGGGATTTGCACAGTATTCGTTGAGGAGATTGCCCGATGGAATACCTTCAGATAAAAGTGTACATAAAAACGTTTTCATTGGCGGTTTTACAGAACTCAAAAAAGTATGGCACCAAATACTACTGATGCCTGTTTTAAAAAGATTTTTATACAGCTTCTTTTTTTACAACATGGGTTTGCAAACTATATTTTTAGCAGCTACATTGTATGGAAGTAGCGAATTGCAAATACCTACAACAAACTTAATCGTTGCCATTTTAATTATTCAATTGGTAGCTATTCCAGGCGCTTATTTGATTTCTAAAATCTCAGAAAAAATTGGAAATTTTAGAGCATTAATGATTTGTATTTTCATTTGGATATTGCTTTGTATTGCTGGTTATTTATTACCTGTTGGAGGCATTAACGAATTTTATTTATTGGCATTAGTAGTAGGTTTTGTAATGGGTGGCACACAAAGTTTGAGCAGAAGCACATACAGTAAACTGATGCCCGAAACAAAGGATACCGCTTCTTTTTTCAGCTTTTATGATGTTACAGAAAAAATAGCCATCGTAATTGGTATGTTTAGTTTTGCGTGGATTACCGAAATTACCGGCTCTCAAAGAAATTCTGTTTTGACATTAATTTCATTTTTCATTTTAGGATTACTGTTGATATTTTTAGCGCACAAAAAACAAAAATCTTTATCTCATTAATATGCAATTACACACCATAAATACCGGATATTTTAAATTGGATGGCGGTGCGATGTTTGGCGTTGTGCCTAAAACCATGTGGAATAAATTAAATCCTGCAGATGATAACAACATGTGTACTTGGGCAATGCGTTCTTTATTAATTGAAGATGGCAATAAATTGATTTTAGTTGATACAGGAATTGGCAACAAACAAGACGATAAATTTTTCGGACATTATTATTTGCATGGGGATGATTCTTTGGAATCCTCACTTTCAAAAAAAGGATTTAGTGTGGATGATATTACAGATGTGATTCTAACCCATCTTCATTTCGATCATTGTGGTGGAAGCATCAAACGTGAAGGCGATAAGTTAATTCCTACTTTTAAAAATGCAACGTACTGGAGCAATCAACAACATTGGAATACCGCTACAGTGCCTAACGACAGAGAAAAAGCTTCGTTTTTAAAAGAGAATATTTTACCTATACAAGAGAGCGGACAATTGAAATTTATTGATGTTCATTTTGAAGAATTTCCAGCCGAAGTGAAAATCAGACAAGTATTTGGACATACAGAATCGATGATGTTGCCACAGATTAATTACAAAGGAAAGCAGATAGTTTTTATGGCCGATTTATTGCCTTCAGCAGCTCATATTCCTATACCATTTGTTATGGCATACGACATGTATCCATTGACTACTTTAAATGAGAAAAAATCTTTCTTAACGGAAGCCGTTGAAAATGATTATGTATTGTTTTTCCAACACGATCCAAAAATAGAATGCTGTAATTTACAAATGACTGAAAAAGGAATAAGGGCGAAAGATTATTTTAATCTAGACATCATTTAAACCCGGATTTTGCAGTTGGAATCGTGATGAAAGAAAAAAAGGCAATAAAGACAGGCGTTTGAGCCGATTTTTTGGTCGAAAACATATTGAAATATGATAAGATCAAAAAGTCAAGCAAATGCTTGTATTTGCAGCATTTTTTTCTTGTAATAGATTTCAACTGAAAAATCTGGGTTAAAGTCCTACTAGAGAACTAAGGGGATATCGAAGATTTTTATAGCCCATCATATCTACTTTAATACTTCCCACAACTATAGGACTTTCAACCCTTAATAACAGATGGTTGGGATCGTCGCTTACCCAAGCCGTCATGCCTTCGCCACCTTTAAACATGGTACCTTTGATTAAAAGCGGTTTAAATTTAATGGCTCTGAATTTGCCATATTGTGTTTTGATTCTTTCTTTGCCCATATAACGTAAGTATAAATGATGTACTTCATCATCTAAAAACATATCAAATGGAATTTTGTCGCCTTTTTTTAATTTATCAAAATTGATATTTCGAGCATAATACATGGCGCTCACTACGTCTTGCATGCAATCTGTAATTTTAAACACACCATTTGTACTCACAGCCGTATTTGTGGTTTGGTTAAACGTAACGTTGTTATAAATTTTAAAGCCGCCTTCATCTACGTTTCTGATAAATTTAATAGGCAACAATGTATTGGTGTCGATATAACTTTCATAACGATCACGCACTTTATAAAAATTATCGAAAAAAGGATAGGTGTTTCCAACGCCTACTGCATGATAAACGGGCTTGCCATTGAAACGTTCTAAGGTGGTGGTAAATGTGGCATCACCAGCACCAATATACGCACCCATTGTGCTATAATAAACCGTCATTTTTACGGTTTCGCCATTTTTGAAAGATGTATTAGTTATGCCACAAAAATCACCTTTATGTTGATGTGTTGTTGCACCCATTAAAATCCAGCTGATAAAAAAAATAGTAAGCCATTTCATATAAGAAAATGTTTGTGGTTTGTTGTTTGTGGTTTGTTGTTTGGTGTTTGGTGTTTGGTGTTTGTGTTTGTGTTTGTGGTTTGGTGTTTGTGTTTGGTGTTTGTGGAAAGTTTCCAACCTATTGAACCTTTTGAACTGATTGAACCTATTGAACATTTTTTTTCATTAACAAAAACACCCCCCCTATTGTTGCTGGTAACACCAAATTGATTATCCAAATGGCAAAACATGCTACTTGAATGCCCAAAATATTTGTTGATAATATTCCAAAAATGGAAATACCCAATGCTGATCGAATGGGAAGTTCGGTGAATCCAATGGTTGGAATTATCGCCATCATCAAATAAAAAACACCCACCAGCCAAAACGCAATTGAACTTTCCATTTCTACATGCATGACATGCATGATTAAAATGTA
>VFKL01000105.1 GCA_009885535.1 Chitinophagaceae bacterium
ATCGTTGGAACATTAGCAGCTAAAAAAGTACAAATGACCGCCATGCCTGAAATGGTGAGTTTGTTTAATGGAATGGGTGGCGCTTGTGCTGCTTTGATTTCTATTGTTGAGTTCAATCATTTAAGTAAAGAATTGCGCGCTACACCAACAGCGGAAATGATTCAACATGTTCAGCCGACCGTTTTAATTATTGTGCTCGGATTAATCATTGGTTCTGTTTCTTTTGCGGGTTCAATGATTGCTTGGGGGAAATTAAATGGTAAAGTAAAAGACTTCAGTTTTACTGGTCAGAATGTTTTAAATATGATTGTTTTGGCTTCTGCATTGGGTTTGGCTGTGTATATGATTTTTAATCCACAACAACACATGTTGCTTTACGCCATTCTTGGCTTGTCGTTGTTTTATGGTATTTTCTTTGTAATGCCAATTGGTGGTGCAGATATGCCTGTTGTAATTTCGTTACTGAATTCATTTACCGGTGTGGCTGCGGCTTGCGGAGGATTTTTATACGACAATAAAGTAATGTTAACTGGCGGTATTTTAGTAGGTGCAGCGGGAACTTTACTTACCATTTTGATGTGTAAAGCCATGAACCGCTCATTGAAAAATGTATTGATTGGTTCATTTGGCGGAAATAAAAAAGGAGTTGCAGGAGCTACAGGCGCACAAGGCGATCATAAAGAAATTAGTTTAAGCGATGCCGCGATGGTGATGAGTTATGCCAACAAAGTGCTTATCGTTCCAGGATACGGATTGGCCGTTGCTCAAGCACAACATACATGTCATGAACTTGAAAAAATTCTTACAGAAAAAGGTGTAGAAGTAAAATATGCAATTCATCCTGTTGCAGGACGTATGCCAGGTCACATGAACGTTTTATTGGCTGAAGCAGATGTTAGCTACGATATTTTAATGGAAATGGAACAAGCAAACGATGAATTTCCAACTACAGATGTGGTATTGATTTTAGGAGCGAATGATGTGGTTAATCCTGCTGCAAAATCTGATCCAGCTTCGCCTATTTATGGTATGCCAATTCTTGATGTAGAACAAGCTAAAACAGTTATTGTAAACAAGAGAAGTATGAAACCAGGTTACGCTGGTATTGAAAACGATTTGTTTTTCAGACCAAAGACTTCAATGCTTTTTGGAGATGCTAAAAAAGTATTACAAGACTTGTGTACCGAAATTAAAAATGTGTAATCATTTAACGCAATAAATATTGCCACACGCCCTTCCAATAGAATTGCTGCATTCATTACAACGCATCAAAGGCTTTGATGAAGCGGCTTTTATGGCAGCGCATGTACAAGGAAATCAAATCACTTCTATACGGTTAAACCCTGCGAAACCATCCGATTCGGTTATAAGTACTTTATTGTTGGCAGAAAAAATTCCTTGGTGTACCAATGGATATTATTTACAAGAACGTCCTTCGTTTACTTTAGATCCCCATTTTCATGCAGGCGCTTATTATGTGCAGGAAGCAAGCAGCATGTTTTTGGAAACGGTAATGAAACAAACCATAGATTTAAATACATCTTTAAAAGTATTGGATTTATGCGCAGCTCCTGGTGGAAAATCAACTTTAATTCAATCGCTAATTTCTAATGATAGCTTTTTAGTAAGCAACGAAGTGATTAAAACAAGGGTGAATATACTTGCCGAAAACATCACCAAATGGGGCGCTTCTAACGTAGTGGTTACCAATAATGACCCTAAAGATTTTCAACGTCTTTCTAATTATTTTGATGTAATCGTTGTAGATGCACCTTGTAGTGGAAGCGGTTTATTTAGAAAAGACAATGATGCCATTTCTGAATGGAGCATGGATAACGTGGCATTGTGTAGTCAGCGCCAGCAAAGGATTTTGGCAGATGTTGTACCTTCTTTAAAATCAGGAGGCGTCCTTATTTATTCCACTTGTTCTTATTCCGAAGTTGAAAATGAAGACATTGCAACATGGCTCACAAAAGAAAATACTTTTGAATCATGTAGAATTGATTTTCAACAAAATTGGGGAATAGTAGAAACGGATAAAAATGACATTTTTGGGTATCGTTTTTATCCGGATAAAATTAAAGGCGAAGGTTTTTTCATTGCAGCGTTTAGAAAAAATGAAGATGGCATTGCACAAAAATTAAAACAAAAACCAATCAACCAAAAATCAATCGTTTCAAAATCTCAGTTTGAATATGTATCAAAATGGATTAACCCAAATGTTGACATAGATTTCTTCAATTGGAAAAATGAAGTCATTGCTTTACCCAATATTTTACTACAAGAAATGGCCAATCTTCAATCTGCTTTGTACATCAAAAAAATTGGGGTAAACATTGGAAGTGCTATCAGAAATGAATTGATTCCATCTCACGAACTGGCTGTGTGTACTATATTATCGCCAGATGTAGAATCGATACATTTAAATCTAGAAGATGCTTTACAATTTTTACGGCATCAAAATTTTGAATTAAAAGATACATCACCCGGATGGAAATTGGTCATGTATAATGAATTGCCTTTGGGTTTTATCAAATCGATGTCAAATCGATTTAATAATTATTATCCGCGAGAGTGGCGAATTTTAAATAAGTAATACCAATTATAATTACTTTTTAGTTCTATTTCTTCTAGTATAATGCCGATGTGGTAGCTGTTTGGGACAATTTCATCGGACAATTTCATCGGACCATTACAGATATCCAATCGGGATAATTAAGTATTTTTACAACTTTACATGCATATTTGTAACTTTAAAAACTATAACCAAATAAACCCATCAATAATGAAAGCGATTTTATTTAGTTTACTTTTTTTGCCTCTTTTTGTTTGCGCACAAAAAACACATACTGTTGGTCCGAAAGAATCTATTTTTTCTGTTGGAAGATTATATAATGTTCATCCAAGAGAATTGGCCGAATTCAATAATATTTCTTTTGAAACAGGGGTTAAAATTGGACAAGTATTAAACATTCCTGCCGTAAAAAAAATGGCGCCACTTGCCAAAAATGAAACGCCTGTTGTAAATACAATTGAACAAAAAACTACACCCAAAGTTGAAGAAAAACCAATACAAAAAGTTGAAGTTAAAAAATCAACGTCGTCTGCTGAAACTAAAGGAGCGTCACCCATTTACCATAAGGTTGAGAAGAAACAAACCTTGTATCAAATTAGCAAATTGTTTCCAAGTGCTACAATAGACAATATAAAAAAATGGAACAACCTTACTACTGATGGTTTGAGCGAAGGCATGGAATTGATTGTGGGTTATTCAAATAATTCAACCAAAACTACAGCTCCTCAAAAAACAACTACAACCGAAATAAAGCCTGTCGAAGAAACTAAAAAAACGGTTGTTACAAAAACTACAACACCCGAAAAGAAAGTAGAATCGATTAAAGAAACACAATCCGAAAAAGTAGAAGTTCCAGATGTAAAATCAACGGCTACTAATACGAGTTCTACTAAAGATTTTAATGGCGGTTTCTTTAAATCAGCATTTAATGAAAAAAATAAAAATTCGGATGAATTAGAAACCGGAAATGCGGGTATTTTCAAAAGTACAAGTGGCTGGGAAGATGGGAAATATTATTGCTTACATAACACAGCAACAGCAGGAACGATTATAAAAATTACACATTCTGTAAATCAAAAAACCATTTATGCAAAAGTGTTGGATGTGATTCCAGATTTGCCTCAAAATAAGGGATTGGTTTTAAGACTGAGCAATTCTGCATCAGAAGCTTTGGGTACTATGGATGAACAATTTGTGGTTTCAATTGCTTACTAAAATCATTAAAGATGAACAAAATATTACTTGCAATATTCCTTGTATTCAATATCTTAAATGCATCCGCACAACGTAAACCCATAAACGATGTATCGCCTGATCCTTCAGGGTCAAAAGCCATTTCGGGTGATTGGTTTATCAATGGAAAAAAGAACTTTTCAACAAGCATAAAAAATCAAGAACAAACTAATACTTGTTGGTCATTTTCCACCACATCACTTGTGGAAAGCGAAGCATATAAAAACAAATTGGGTGTTTTAGATTTAAGTGAAATGTATGTAGTGCGAAAAATGTATCTCGAAAAAGCCTCTAATTATTTACTCAGACAAGGAAAAGCACAGTTTAGCGAAGGTGGACTTGGACATGATGTAATACATGCCATATCTACTTATGGAGCGATTACACAATCTGCATATAGTGGATTAACTAATGGTTCGAAAAGTTATAGCCACACGCAAATGTTTCTGGATTTAAAAAGATATGTAGACAGTACATTGAAATCAAGGAAACCATCAATTGTACAAGATTGGAAACCAGGATTCGAGCGTATTTTAGATCAATACATGGGTGCGCTTCCCAATCAGTTTTCATACAACAATGTAAAATATTCGGCTACTGATTTTGCCTCAAAATTGTTGAAATTCAATGAATCTGATTATGTAAACATCACCTCGTTTAAGCATCATCCATACTACAAGCCATTTATCATTGAAGTACCAGATAATTTCAGCAATGGATCTTACTATAATTTACCCTTAGAAGAAATGATTCGTGTTACGGAAACCGCTTTACAAAATGGGCATACTGTACTTTGGGATGCAGATGTAAGCAACAATGGTTTTGATGGAAAAAATGGAATTGCTATGCACCTCGCTCCGTCGGATGAAATTGTTGAACACATGGATCCAGATTACAAAGAAGCTGCTTGGAACGCGGATATACGTCAACAGCTTTTTGAAAATTTCACCACCCAAGATGACCATTTGATGCATATAGTTGGCATTGAAAAAACCAAGCAAGGAAAAACATTTTTTATCGTAAAAAACTCTTGGGGAAATGAAGGCGAATATTTTGGTTACGTTCACGTTTCTGAATCTTATTTTGCCATCAATACGATTAGTCTGGTTGTGCCAAAAGCGTCTATCAATCTGCCTTTGCTGCAAAAAATCAAATTGGATAAATAAGGTTTTATAACTTGTTAATTAAATCGATAGCCTCTTAAAAAATCAGAGATTGGCATTCGTTTTTTGCCTTCCAATTGCAAGTCTTTGATGTTTAAATAACCATCACCGCAACTAAATTTTAGATAATTTTTTCCATCGGTATGGTACGTTCCTTTTTCTATTGAGGTGGTATCAGACAACTCTATTTCTGCAGAAAATATTTTTAATTTTTTTTCATTCAAATGGGTAAATGCTGCAGGATATGGAGATAGCCCATTGATTAACTGATTGATTTCGACAGCAGATTTATGCCAATCAATTACACAGTTTTCTGTAAAAATTTTCGGTGCATTTTTTAAAACTTCATGATGATTTTGAGGTGTTTCAGTAATGCTGTTTTTGGATAATCCGATTACGGTTTTTAAAAGTAAATCAGCACCAACAAATTTCATTTTATCGTGTAATGTTCCCGCGTTTTCATTTTCGATTAAAGGGATTTTTTCCGTTAGTAAAATATCTCCGGTATCTATTTCCTGTTTTAATTTAAACGTAGTTACGCCTGTATATGCTTCACCGTTAATGATTGCCCAATTGATGGGCGCTGCGCCTCTGTATTGAGGTAATAGCGAGCCATGTAAATTTAAGGTGCCCATTGGGGGCATATTCCAAACCATTTCAGGCAACATTCTAAAAGCTACTACAATTTGTAAGTCGGCTTGCAAAGATTTTAATTGCTCAATAAAATCTGAGTTTTTTAATTTTTCGGGTTGCAATACTGTTATTCCTTTTTCGACGGCATATTTTTTTACAGCTGAAAATTGAATTTCCATTCCACGTCCTGCGGGTTTATCAGGAGCGGTTATTACGGCTACAATATTGCAACCAGCTGTTACCAATTTATCAAGTGAAACCACCGCAAATTCAGGTGTTCCCATGAATATGATTCGTAAGTCTTTGTAATTCATTTTTATAATTTAAAATTCAAAATTCAAAAGTAAAAAGGTAAAATGGGGGATTGTTATTTGATATTTTAACTTTTTATTTTTGACTTTTCACTTCTATTTCTTTTAATTAAAATCTTTGTACAGCAAATATTTTTTTCTGATGGCTTTGAATTTTATTAATCCAAGTTCCCAGCTTTTTCTGATTTCCGATTCTGATTTTCCATCTTTTATTTGTTGCATAAACTTGTCGTTTCCGGCTAGTTTATTGAAGAAATTATTTTTGAGGAAAAAACTATCCTTACCAGGGAATAAATTATATGCCTCAATTAAATACTTTATTTGTATTTGTTTGTTTAGTTTTTTCAAAACCGATTCTTTTGTCCCACTCAAATTCCAACCATAACAAGTTTGATTAAAACACTTGCTGCTTTTAGCACCATCATTGGGTTTGGGCGTAAATGAAAATAATGTTTTAGGTAAATTGGGATGTCCGAAAATTTGAAATGGTTTTTCAGTGCCACGTCCTTCGCTCAAAATGGTTCCTTCAAAAAAACAAGTAGAGGGATAAATATAAATCGATTCCATTTCTTTTAAATTGGGCGATGGATGTACAGGCAGCGTATACATTGTATTGTGGTCGTAATTTTTTAAAGCAATTACTTTAATTAAATTAGGATTGTATATTTTCATAGTAGAACTTGACAACCATTTTTCACCCAAAAGCATTTTTGCATATTCACCTAACGTCATACCATAAACGATAGGTATAGGTTGCATACCAACAAAACTTTTAAATTCATTTTCAAGCACCGGGCCATCTACATAAAAACCATTTGGATTGGGGCGGTCAAGAATAATTAAAGGTTTATTATTTTCAATCGCAGCTTCCATCATATATTCCAATGATGAAATGAATGTGTAGAATCTCACCCCAACATCCTGTATGTCGAAAATCAGGATGTCAATGTTTTTTAAATCTGCTGCAGTAGGCTTTTTATGATTTCCATAGAGGCTAATCACCTGAATTCCGGTTTTAGCATCAATATTATTATCAACATGTTCACCGGCATCCGCCTTACCCCTAAAACCATGTTCAGGTCCAAAAATAACCTTAATATTTACACCCAAACGCACAAGACTATCTACCAAATGAGTTTTGCCTATTACTGCTGTTTGATTGGCAAAAACCCCTACAGATTTGCCTTTGAGTAGCGGTAAGTAGCTAGAAACCTGATCAGCGCCTGTTTCTATAGCTATATTATTTGACGTACTTTTTTGTGTTTGTGCACAGGTTGTTTGTGAGAACAAAACAATCCATGCTAGTAAGGTTATCAACATCTGTTTCATGCTGCAAAGTTGGGTAAAGTTTTTTAATTCGGTTGAGTAGTTTTTTATTTCTAATATTGTCATTTAAAGGCAAACTGTTTTGCCAAAAATTACATCATAACCGCCAGTTAAAATTGGGGGTAATTTTTAAAAATTCAAACTAATAAAAATGCAACAAGCTAAAGCAGGGGATTTAGTAAAAGTACACTACACAGGAAAACTAACTTCAGGAAAAGAATTTGATTCTTCAGTAGGAAGAGAACCATTGGAATTCACAATAGGCGCTGGTCAAATGATTAAAGGATTTGATGCCGCAATGCCAGGAATGCAAATAGGAGAAAAAAAGACCATTGAAATTGCACCTGAAGATGCTTATGGGGTAAAAAGTGATGAAGCCATCATTCCTTTTCCAAAAGAAAATGTGCCCGCTGAAATGAAATTAGAAATTGGGATGACACTGACTTTGAGCGATCAAAATGGACAACCTTTTCCAGTGGTTGTTGCTGAAATAAAAGAGGATGTAATTATTTTAGATGCCAACCATTTTTTGGCTGGCGAAACTTTGGTTTTCGATATCGAGCTGGTTGAAATTGCTTAATATTTGTATAAAAAAACGTTTGTAATTTTTTAATATGGTCTCAATAAATAAAGCTGAATTAATAGATCGTTTTGTTCGATATGCTCAAATAGATACACAAAGCGATCCCAACAGCCATGCACATCCCACTACAGAAAAGCAAAAAGATTTAAGCATTCTTTTGCATCAGGAACTATTAACAATGGGTTTATCGGATGCTACAGTGGATGAATTTGGATATGTATATGCCACAATTCCTTCTAATTCTGATAAGCAAAATATTCCGGTAATTTGTTTTTGTTCACATGTAGATACAGCGCCAGATTGTAGTGGAACAAACGTAAAGCCTATTGTGCATCACAATTATGATGGGAAAGATATTGTACTTCCTGATGATTCAACTCAAGTGTTAAGCATTTCTGATTCACCTTATTTAAAAAATCATATTGGTCACGATGTAATCACAGCAAGTGGTTTAACCTTGTTGGGTGCTGATGATAAAAGTGGTGTTGCGGTTATCATGCAAGCGGCTCAATATTTAATGTTGAATCCGCAAATTAAACACGGCGATATAAAAATTTTATTCACACCAGATGAAGAGGTGGGTCAAGGCACAGCAAAAATAGACATGCAAAAACTTGGCGCCACCTATGGATATACGTTAGATGGGGGAGAAGTGGGTAGTTTGGAAGACGAAACGTTTAGTGCTGATGGTGCTTCTATTGTTATACATGGTGTAATTGCACATCCTGGATATGCAAAAAACATTTTGGTAAATACCATGAAGGTTGCTGGTGCCATTTTAGATGCTTTGCCAAAAGATGAATGGAGCCCGGAAACAACAGAAGGCAAACAAGGATTTGTACATCCCGTTTCGCTTAATGGCATTTCTGAAAAAACAACCATTGGTTTTATTGTGCGCGATTTTACATTGAGTGGATTAGCTTCGCACCATCAAAGACTAAAATCAATTGCTGAAGAAGTGGTTGCTAAATTTCCAGGTGCAACCATGGAGTATATTCAACAGGAGCAGTATCGCAATATGAAAGAAATATTGGATCATCATCCTGAAGTAGCTATTAACGCTGCAAAAGCCATCGAAAAATCTGAACTGGTTGTAAAAATAGAAAGCATAAGAGGTGGTACAGATGGAAGCAGATTAAGTTACATGGGTTTACCTTGTCCAAATATTTTTACGGGAATGCAAAATATTCATAGTAAATTAGAATGGATTGGTGTGAGCGATATGATGAAAGCATCAGAAACTATTGTGAATCTGTGTGAGATTTGGGAAGCGGGGTAGGGGATGGTTTAACGGTTTAAATCGCTTCGTTAGTTTAAGTGTTTAAAGGTTGGATGAATTTTTACTTGATGGATTTTGAATTTAGTCGGAAATTCAACACCAAACACCAAACACCAAACACCAAACACCAAACACCAAACACCAAACACCAAACACCAAACACCAAACACCAA
>VFKL01000001.1 GCA_009885535.1 Chitinophagaceae bacterium
GAGCAATTTGTATCGATTCCAAAAGGAGAAGAACCAACAAGTTTAGATATTGCTAGAGCGATTGAAATTATACATGCAAAGCAGGTAGAAGATGCGCCAATAGGATTTTACGATGAAAAGCCGATCACCAAAGGGAAAGGCAGATTTGGTCCTTTTATAAAATGGAACGATTTATTCATCAATATTCCAAGGGCATATAATTTTGATATCCTTACACAACAAGATTGTAACGAATTGATTGAGAAGAAAGTAGAAAAAGAATCCAATCGATTTATTCAACAGTGGCCAGATGAAAAAATTGCGCTTGAAAATGGCAGATGGGGTGCATTTATTCGATTTGGAAAGAAAATGTTGAAGTTAACAGGACAAGGGGCAAATGGGAAATACACACCTGAAGAATTGGCTGTTATTGATTTAGAAACAATTAAAAAAATGATTCTTCAGCAAGAACCAAAAGCGTTTGATAAAAAAGCGCCAGCTAAGAAAAAGGCAGCCGTTAAAAAAGCAGCACCCAAAAAGAAATAATAACCAATTGATTAATTGATGTTTATTTAATGTTGGCTAATTTTAATTGCTACATTTTCAGTTTAAGTTTGCTATAAAATCAAGGTTTATTTCTTTCGAAAAAAATCAAACACCCTTTAAAACCCAAACTGCAATTTGGTACAATTTTTTAAAATAGTAGATCACCAAACTATCGCCATTGATAAGCCATCGGATGGAACGTGGGTGAATGTTTTACCTCCGCTTCGTCAAGAAGAGTTTTCGGAGTTGAGCGAAGAGTTGGAAATCCCAATTGACTTTTTAAAGGATTCGTTGGATATTGATGAGAGAAGTCGATATGAATTATCCGACAATGTGAAATTGATTGTTATCAAAACCCCAACTGAAAACAATTCATTTAATGAAAGTGATGCTTTTTATATCACCATTCCGATTTGTATCATTTTAACGCACGGACAAATTGTAACGGTAAATTCATTTGAGAATGAAGCCATAAAAAAATTCTTGAATAGTTTTCAAAATCGACATCCCGATAAAAAAAATATGATGGCGTTGAAGGTATTTGAAAAGATAACCATGAACTTCCAAGAGTATCTAAAAGAAATAAATCACCGTAGAAATATTCTTGAGCAGAAATTATATGACGCCAATAGAAATGAGGAATTGCTACAATTAATGCGTATTCAAAAGAGTTTGGTATATTTTGTAACTGCTTTAAGAAGTAACGAGTTGTTGATGATAAAAATGGCACGTACTGATTTTTTGGGTTTAAATGAAGAAGAAAAAGATTTTTTAGATGACTTAATAATCGAAACATCTCAGGCGTTAGAAACTGCACATACATACACAAACATCTTAAGTAGTTCATTAGATGCGTTTGCAAGCATCATTAGCAACAATCAAAACGAGGTGTTGAAACGTTTAACCACATTAACCATCTTTTTAAGTATTCCAGTTTTGATTGCCAGTATCTATGGCATGAATGTACCACTACCCTTTCAACATTCTCCTTATGCATTTTGGATTCCGGTGATGATTTGTTTTTTCATACTTGGATTTGCGTTGTTTAATTATGTACGAAGATTAAAAAAATAACCATGTTCAATATTCGGGTTTACGGATTATTAATCAACAATGAGCATGAAATTTTAGTTAGTGATGAATTAATCAAAGGGAAATTTTACACTAAATTTTGTGGCGGTGGACTAGAATTTGGAGAAGGAACGCACGAATGTGTGATTCGAGAGTTTAAGGAAGAAATGGACCTCAGCATCGAAGTAGTTGAGCATCTGTATACAACCGATTATTACCAACAGAGTATATTCAATCCCCAACATCAAATGATGTCCATTTATTATATTGTGCGTGCATTGGAACCCATCAAAATTAAAATAAAAGAAACTGCATTTGACTTTGATGAAACTCAATTAAAAAGACATGCCGAAACAGGACAAACAGAAAGTTTTAGATTTATACCGCATCATTTGTTTACACCCGATTTACTGAGTTTACCCATAGATAAAATTGCTGTGAAGGTTTTTAAAGAAAAAATTGGCTTGTAATTCAGACAAATAAACCGTTGAAACGGTTGTTGGAAATCAATTCTTTAGCCCACCGTTTAAACCGTGGGTTGTGGAAAATAGCCATTAAATAAATAGCCAACCGCTAAAAACGATTGGCTATCTAAAAGTAATTATTTCTGTTGCCCACGGTTTAAACCATGTGTTGTATAGTTGCATTTATTTGTAATGGTTTTAATCATTTATTCTTCTTTTGAATTGCAAATGATTAGACCAAAATAAAAAAACTAACCCCACAAAGACGTTGGGTACACATTATTTTCAATCAATGTATCTAAGCTTGCTTTCACACTCGGTGCATCTTCTTTGTAAGTAACACCAAACCATTGAGATGTGGTTTGTATCACTTTAATTGAATTTGAAACATCTTGAATAAACGCATCTGCAACAATGGGAATGAAAAATTCTGCTTTAATGTTTTCTTTATTATTTGGAACGAATGCTTCAAAAAGTGATCTAGAAGATTCAAATACATTGGGATGGAAGCACCAAAAATTCATTGACACGCTTGAATTCCCAGAAACTTCAAATGCTTCTCCATTATCTTCAAACAATACTTTACCTGTATCAGCTTTATAAATTTTGGTTCTTTCTTTAATAGAAATTAAATTTTGTTCTGCGTCTACTTCACACACGCCTCTACTTACTGTTCCATTTTCACTTAAGGTTTTATCCAATTGATAACCTATAATAGCATAGGTATTTTCATTACACTTTTGGGTTAAAAAATCAGCTGCTTTTACAAATGCATCAGCACCATAAAAATCATCCGCGTTAATCACTGCAAATGATTCTTTTACCGCATCCATCGCACACAATACAGCATGTCCGGTTCCCCAAGGTTTTGTTCTTTCTGCTGGAATATCCATTTCATTTACAAATGCATTCATTTCCTGAAATACATAATCCACTTCAATTTTTTCGATTAGTTTATTTCCGAAATTTTGTTTGAAGTTTTCTGCAAAATCTTTTCTGATTATAAATACAACTTTTCCAAAACCCGCTTTTATGGCATCATAAATGGAATAATCCATGATGGTTTCTCCTGATGGACCAAATCCTTCTGTTTGCTTCATACTGCCATATCTGCTTGCCATTCCTGCGGCTAAAATTAATAATGTAGATTTCATTTTATTATTATATTGTTAATAAATTATTATTGATGAATGAATAGATTTGTTTGTGTTATTTGATTTTTATAAACCTAATTTGCGATTACTTTAAATTTTTGCTAAATTACTGAAAACCAATTGTAATCGATTCATAAAATGGATATTAAATTATTAAACATAAAATTTGATTCTGTAAAGCATAAAGTATTGACAAACTTAAGTTTGGAGTGGTTGGTTGCGCGTTTTGATTTAATACATCCCATTGTATCTGGCAATAAATTATTCAAACTTTATTATTATGTACAAGATGCTTTAGCCAAAGAAAAAACCACCTTGGTTACGATGGGTGGCGCGTATTCCAATCACCTAGCAGCAACTGCATATTATGCACGTGAACATGGTTTAAAATGTATTGGATTGGTTCGTGGAGAAAAAGCACAATATATCTCCCATACACTTCAGTATTGTGCCGACTTGGGCATGCAATTGGTTTATCTTTCTCGTACAGCATACACTCAAATCAATGAAGGAAACTTCCATCAATTTATTACATTTTGCAGAGAAAAAATTTGTTTTATACCCGAAGGTGGAAATGGACAAAAGGGTACAAAAGGTGCATCAAAAATTATGGATGCAGTTTCTTTTTTAAATCCCGACTTTGTGACAGTTGCAGTTGGTACAGGATGCACATTATCTGGTTTACTTTACGATAAAACTTCTCAAACAAAAATCATTGCAGTGCCAGTACTTAAAGGCTTTCATGATTTAGAAAAAAACATGACTGATTTATTGGGATCGAAAAATCAACTCCATTTTGAAGTGTTTAATGAATATCATTTTGGTGGCTATGCTAAAAAAAATGAAATCCTCTTACAATTCATGAATACATTTTATAATGAAAATAACATACCCACAGATTTTGTGTACACAGCAAAAATGATGTATGCCATTTGGGATAAAATTAATGAGGGCTATTTCCCAAAAGGAAGCAAAATTGTAAGTATTCATACCGGCGGATTACAAGGGAATTTATCACTGCCAACTGGAACATTAGTTTTTTAATTCAACCGCTATGGTTATATATTTGCAATACATTTTTTAAGAAAACAATTTTTTGTTTGGTACGATATGAAAACGTTGAACTATCTAATTTTATCCTTTTTATTGTTTTGCTCAACGTTTGTTTTTGCACAAAATGTACTTCCTGATATTTCTGTAAACAATTTGAATAAAAAAGTAGTGGTGAGTTGGTTGAATGAGTGCAATAAGCCTATTCAAAACATTTTCATACAACGCTCTTATGATAGTTTGAAAAACTTTTCTACCATTGGAACCGTGCTAAATCCATTAAATCTTGAAAACGGATATCCTGATTTAACTCCGCCTTACGATAGAATGTTTTATAGGGTAACCATTAATTTTGAAAATGGAGAATATGAAATTGGAAAGTCTGTACGACCTTTTATCGACCCCATTCAATTAGAAAACTTCGATGTTACTGCTGTTATAAAAAAAGAAAGCAAAATATTGAAATCGGAAGACTATGATTCTGTGGAGTTCGAAATGCTTAAACCCTCAGAAAAAACAAATCCAATTAAAAAATCGGATTCATTAAAGAATAATATCAACATGGAAAAATCAATTAAAACAGATTTGAAAAAATCAATTGAAACGGCATTTCCAAGTTTACATATTTACACCAATAAACAAAATGTAGTGGTGATTAATTTGCAAAAAACCGACATCAAAAAATATAATGTGAAGTTTTTTGATGAAAATGAAAAACAGGTTTTTGAGATTAAGCACATTCCCGATGATTATTTGTTTATTGAAAAGTCAAATTTCATACATACTGGATGGTTTAATTTTGAGCTATATGAAGACGGTTTATTGATAGAAAAAAATAAAGTTTTTTTAACTAAGGATAAAGTGAAAAATAACTGATCAGTTATTCATAGTTAGGGCAACATCAAACACTTGTTCAAATTTTTGTTTTACAATAAATTTCATTTCTTCAGGATCAACCTTTCGATTGATTTCTTTTTCAACAGAGGTTACGTTTTTTCCTTGAATGCCGCATGGAATGATGTTTGAAAAATAATTCAAATCCGTATTTACATTTAAAGCAAAACCATGCATCGTAATCCAACGGCTGCATCTTACGCCCATGGCACAAATTTTTCTTTCCTTTCCTGGAATATCAGCATCAATCCAAACACCGGTTTCACCTTTGCTGCGTTGTCCAACAATTCCAAATTCTTGTATCGATAAAATGATTACTTCTTCTACATTTCTGAGGTAAAGCCCAATATCTGTTTTGAATTTTTCTAAATCCAAAATGGGATACCCAACCAATTGTCCTGCTCCATGATAGGTTATATCCCCTCCTCTATTCGTTTTGAAAAATTGAATATTTTGCTGATCTAGTTCATTTTCAGTTAACAACACGTTTCCAATATTGCCACTTTTTCCTAAGGTATATACATGCTGATGTTCGCAAAATATCAAATGATGTGTGGTAGGTAAAGTTGATATAGGTTGATTAGTATTTTGATTGCGCCAATTTGATTTAAGGGTTACGTTTTTTTGCAAAATGGCTTCTTGTAAATCCCAAGCAGATTTATAATCTATCATTCCCCAATCTTCAAAATGCACCTGTTGTTTCATTTGGTAGATATTAATTAAACCCGGATTTTGCAGTTGAAATTTATTACAAGAAAAAAATGCTGCAAATACAAGCGTTTGCTTGACTTTTTGACCTCACCATATTTCAATATGCTTTCGACCAAAAAATCGGCTCAAACACTCGTCTTTATTGCCTTTTTCCCTTTCATCACGATTCCAACTGCAAAATCCGGGTTAAAAAGTAAAAATTCTAAATTCAAAAAAATGTATTCTTTTTTTAAATTTTTACTCGCCAAGGCGAACACACTTTTTACTTTTCACTTTTGATTTATCACCCCAACAAATTTATTGGACTAAACGATAATGGTAAAAGCAAAGAAGCCTGTTCAAATACAAAAACTTTTCCTTCCATTCCACTAATAAACAATTTAATTTTTTGATGGGTTCGATGCTCGTATTCAGAAATAGCCTGACGACACATGCCACAAGGGGAAATGGGTTCGTTGCTTTTTCCAACTGTATTGTGATAAGAAATATACAAAGATTTAATGGGTACTTCTGGAAATAAAATTGCAGCATTCCCCAAAAGCGTTCTTTCCGCGCATATGCCTACAGGATATGAAGCATTTTCCTGATTGGAACCTTTTACGATTTCGCCATTGTTTAAAATGGCTACAGCACCAACTTTGAATTTGCTATATGGAGCGTATGCTAAAGCTGTAGCTTTTCTTGCTTCTTCCATGAGCATTTTGTCTTCTGTTGAAAGCTCTTCAATAGTATCAAAAACTTCATACTCAAACTGAATGGTTTGTTTGTACATAAATACTATTTTATTAAGTTAAACAAACGCTTCCACCTTGGTCCATTTTCCCAACTAAACCAAATCATTGAAGCTTTTCCTACGATATGATCTTCTGGAACGAAACCCCAATAACGACTATCCAATGAATTATGTCTGTTATCACCCATCATCCAGAAATAATTCAATTTGAATGTGTACGAATTGGCTTTTTTTCCGTTGATATAAATTTCTCCATTTTTATTTTCGAAATTATTTCCTTCATAAACTGCGATACATCTTTGATAACGAATCAAATTGTCTGCAGTAAGTGAAATAGTCATACCTTTTTGAGGAATAACCAATGGACCGAAATTATCGGCAGACCATTTATACCCCGTATTTTTTTCACAAATTTCAGTATTAAAATAAGGGAAAATTTGCGGATCGGGTTCCATAATAAAATCAGTCAATTTATATCCTGCTGGTAATTTAAGGGATTTTTTTTCTTCGTTGGTGATATTAACCAATTGAACATTTGGTGCCCCTAAATCCCTTATGTCGCCAATATCATCGCCCATATGCATTTTAATTCCAATTGAGGCCAACATTTCCTGATCAATTGTCGTATTTGTAGGAGCTTCAAGTGTATAATATCTTTCAGAGGCCGGAATAAATATTTGAGGTTTACTATTTATAAAAACTTTCCCATTTACAATTTTCAATTCATCTCCACCAATGGCTACACAACGTTTGATGAAATTTTCTCTTTTATCAACAGGACGTGTAATGATAATATCACTGTAATCTTGATTTACACGTTCAATACCCAATTGACGAACGGCATCATAATAGGTAACCCTACTGCCAAAATTCACTTCATCATTGATTAAAGTATCATTTACAGGAAAATTAAACACGGTAACATCATTCCTTTCTACTGGTTGAGCAAACCATCTTTTGTACGGTATTTTAATCCATTCGGAGTATGATTTTCCACCAGTAATGGGCATGGTATGGTGAACGAAAGGCATGGCGATTGGCGTGTTGGGTATGCGTGGACCGTAACTAAATTTGCTCACAAATAAGAAGTCGTTAACCAACAATGTTTTTTCCATTGAAGGTGTTGGAATGGTGTACGCTTCAAAAACAAAAGTTCTAATAATTGTAGCTGCCACGATAGCAAAAAACGCAGCATCTACCCATTCTCTTGTGCTCGATTTTTTATAATTATCAACCACTTTTTTGCCTGCAAACTTTTCATTTTTTGCTAATCCCAAATAAGGAAAATATGCAAATGGTAAAAGGACTGTTGCGGCATGATGTAAGAACCCAAAACGACCAAAATGCTCTACAAATTTTATCATCAACCAAATGGTAATGAACTGTCCAACAATTGGAATAAATTGTAAATAGAACCACCATTTTTTAATTTCCATGATACTTACAATACACCAAGTATTATAAAATGGAACGAAAGCTTTCCAAGGTGCAATGCCTGCTTTTTTAAACATTTCAAACAATCCATAATGCCACAGAATAGTGCTCACTAAAAAAACAATCCAGCCAATACTCATAATTTTTAATTTAATAGGGTCAAAAGTAATGCTCCGTTTTCAATTAACGATAAAACTGAAAATAATAAAATTCAAGTTAACCATTTTTAACAATTTCAATAAGAAAGAAAAAGGAATTACGCCTTCGCAGGAAATACAAAATTATAAACGTCATGCACGGTAATATTTTTATCTGATAAAATAACCAATCTTTCAACCACATTTCGGAGTTCTCTGATATTACCTGTCCAGTTGTGTTGTACTAAAGCATCAACTGCTAATAGATCGATATCTTTTTTGGATTGTCCGTATTCTGTAGCAATTTGGATAAGAAAATGCTGAATGAGTGAAGGGATATCATCGCGTCTATCATTTAGTGATGGCACGTGAATCATTATTACGCTTAACCTGTGGTATAAATCTAGGCGAAAGTTTTTATTTTCCACTTCCGTTAAAAGATTTTTGTTGGTGGCGGCCACTACCCTAACATCAACATTAATGTCTTTATCCGCGCCAACTCTGGTAATTTTTCCTTCTTGCAAAGCACGCAATACTTTGGCTTGAGCACTCAAACTCATGTCACCAATTTCATCCAAAAATAAAGTACCGCCATTGGCTTGTTCAAATTTTCCGATGCGTTGTTTAATGGCAGAGGTAAACGCGCCTTTTTCATGACCAAACAATTCGCTTTCTATAAGTTCACTGGGAATTGCAGCACAATTTACTTCTACAATTTGTGCATTATTACGATTGCTTTTTTCGTGAATCCATCTAGCAACAAGTTCTTTACCAGAGCCATTTTCACCGGTGATGAGCACGCGTGCATCTGTTTTAGCTACTTTTTCAATGGTGTCTTTAATTTTATTTATGGCATCTGAATGTCCAATTATTTCTTGAATGTTATTGGCTTTGCGTTTGAGCATTTTAGTTTCAACTACAAGTTCTTTTTTTTCAGATGCGTTTCTAAGCGTAATGAGCAAGCGGTTTAAATCTGGCGGTTTGCTGATATAATCGTAAGCGCCTTTTTTTACCGCTTCAACAGCGGTGTCGATGTTTCCATGTCCGCTGATAATAATAATGGGCACATCTGGGTTAAGGGATCTGGCTTTTTCTAAAAATTCGATGCCATCCATTTTAGGCATTTTGATATCACATAAAACGACATCATACAATTTATCTGAAAATTTCTGAACGCCTTCTTCTCCATCGGCGGCTTCATCAATTTTATGTCCTTCAAAAGTGAGGATTTCCAAGAGGGTTTTTCGGATTGCTTTTTCGTCGTCGATAATTAAAATATTGGCCATGGGTACTATCTTTTATGGATATAAATTTATAAATAAAAGTAACCAATTAATGTGTAAAAAAACGATGATTAAAAAAGGAATTAATGATTTTGAAATTTGGTATGATGAAATTACATTTGCACGCAATCGATTCGGGACTTAGCGCAGCCCGGTAGCGCACACGTCTGGGGGGCGTGTGGTCGCTGGTTCAAATCCAGTCGTCCCGACAAAAATGAAAAAACCTCGGCTTTTTGCTGAGGTTTTTTCGTTTAATACTTAGAGCAATTTATTAAAAAATTACGCAGTTAATGACATAGGTAACAATAGTAAAAAAGGTACACTCAAATCATAATTAGTTGATTCGTATTTGGGACCCATTGACATTTTGCCATAATAGGATTTTAATCTATTCTGATAAAGTTTCTCAGATTGAATGAACCATGCTTTTTTACCAAGTTTTTGTGATAAAAACCATTTCTCTAACAATCTTGCCATTCTTCCGTTTCCATCTGCAAATGGATGAATTTTTACAAAAACTAAATGAATCATTGCAGCATAATAAAAAATTTCGCTCATTGTCATTTCTCTGGATATTAGAATCCTTAAGTCCTTATAAAATAAATCCATTTCTTTGTCCAGTATTTCTTTTTTTGCACCTTGATAAATTTGAATTTCCCTTGAATATACAAAGACATCTTTATCTCTAATATTTCCCCTATAATTTTCTTCTTCAAGCAGGTTGTCAGATAAGATTTTGTGAGCCAATAATATGTTTTTTTTTGTCAACGAATTTTTACTCGCAAAATCATAAGCATATATTAAGTCCTGAATTTCTTTGAAAGATTTACTCTTTGTGTTGAATCCTGAATTTGTATATCTAAGATAAGAGTCAAAATCTATAGGATTCCCTTCAATCATCGAAGAATATACAGATGACTTTGCAATATTATATCCAAATGATTCAGCATTTAAAACAGTCTCTTTTATTTTATTGAAATGCTTTAATATAGAAATAGGCTGTTTTAATTTATAGTAGTTTAAATATTCGGAAGTTATCAATTTGGTTTTCATAATCTAATTTACAAAAGTTATTATTTATTTTTTGATATTGAATGTCAATAAATATTCTACACATCAAAAGCTATTTTATTGCATTATTTGAGATTACAATTAATCTGCTAAATACTATAGCAATTTACATGCCAAATAATTTAGTATGTCTAAGATTGTAAAATTGTCATATTAATATTTGATTATCAACTTCAAATCCTCCAAAAAGTTCGAACTCACGGTAATCATCCCGACAAATTCAAAATCCTCAGCATTACTGAGGATTTTGAATTTAATGAAATTAATGCCTGAGAATAAGAAGTATTAAATTGTTATCAAAACAGTTAATCATTAATTTAAGGAGACTTATGACATTTGCAAAGCTCTTGGTAACATCAATAAAAATGGAACACATCTGTTCCAATGAAGTACATAATAATTATATCCTAAAGCAATATTTTGATAATAATCAGAACGATTATCCCAATAATACTTTTCAGAATTTATTGACCAAGCTACAACCCCAAGCTTAGATACTAAAAACCATTTTTCTAATAATCTAGCAGAACGGCCATTGCCATCATTAAATGGGTGAATCATTGCTAGCCACAAATGTATCATAGAGGCAAAATAAAAAATTTCCTTATGACTTAGATCTCTTTTCAAAAGTTCATCAATGTCATCAAATAGTTTACCATATTCGTCTTTTAAAAATTCTGGCTCTACTGCCAAATAAACTGGTTTTAAGGTTTTTGAATCTCTGACACCCACCATTTCTTTTCTTAAAACACCTCTTTCTTTTAATGGAAGAAGAGTTTTGGATAAAATTGTATGAGTTTTTAAAAAGCTTGTTCTATTTAAATTATTTTCTGAGGCAAATTTGTAAGCTTCCATTAGTGATTCAATTTCTTGAACTTCTTTTTTCTTGGGAGATGTTGACTTCCCCCTATTTCTAAAAAAACTGTTTGCATCTAAAGTATTACCCTCAATTTTAGATGAATAAAGTGATGAAGAAATTATATAGTATTCAAAATCTTCAAGTGAAAATTGTTTCTTGGTTTTAAATTTATTTGCTACATCAAACCAGTCAATTTTTATTTTACTTGAATATTCATCTAAATATGAAGAAGAAACTAATTTTAAATGTTTTCCCATAATTGTAATTTATAAATAAAATCGGAATAAAATAATTTACTAAATATATTATCAATTATGATGCCAAATAATTTAGTATTTTAAAAGTGTAAAATTGACATTATTTCCTCCAAAAAGTCCGAACTCCCGGTAATCGTCCCGACAAAATTGTTTTCTAAAACAATTATTATTTTAGAAAAAATTAATTAAAATAAATGCCGACTTTAATGGTCGGCATTTTTATTTTGTGTAATTCACTAACTAATAAAAAACACCTTTTGATTAAGGTAATAAATATATTACTTTTGAAAAGTGAAATCAAATGAATTAATTAGATTGCTGCAAAAAGATGGTTGGTTTGTAATTAGGCAAAGCGGCAGTCACATGATTATGCAACACCCTACTAAAAAAGGACAAATCGTTTGTCCTAATCATGGTAGCCATGAAATGCCTTTAACGAATTATATTTTAGTAGATAATGCTTATTAAGGCATTCTATGTGACAAAAAATAATAAATATTCACACATAAATTTGGTAAAGGATTAGAGAAAAAAATTAAGAAAGACGCAGGAATCTAAAAAAATAAATTATGAAAATTGAAATGATTGTAGAACGAACAAAAACCGGATATTCTGCCTACTCAGAAAAGTATCCTGTCTTTACTGTTGGAAAAATATTACAAGAGCTTAAAACAAACATGCTTGAAGCATTGAACCTTCACTTTGAAGCGAAAGGTAAAATATTCACTGAAGCTGATTTGAAAATCACTTTGGACTTACCACAATTTTTTGAATTCTATAAAGTCATTAACGCAAAAGCACTTTCTGAAAGAATTGGAATGAACCAAAGTTTATTGGCACAATATATAAAAGGAATCAAGAAGCCTTCTTCAAATCAAACTTTAAAAATTCTTCATGGTGTGCAACAAATCGGAAATGAATTGGCCTCTATTCGTTTTTTGTTGTAAGACAAATTTTAGATACTAAAATTGAATTCACATCCTCCAAAAAGTTCGAACTCCCGGTAATCGTCCCGACAAAAAAGAGACTGTCTCAAATGTACGAGGCAGCCTCTTTTTATTCGAGTGCCTGATGGAGACAAAAATCGTTTATCCAATTCTCAAGCGGTTCATTTTATATCTGAGACAGCCTCTTTTTTTATTTTTATCAACAAGCAATTATCTCTCCTTTCATTTTCCCTCTAATCCTATAAAGTCTTCTAAATGATACACTGAATCAGAGAAGGCAAAAAGAATTGTTCTATAATCCACAATGGTGTATTTTTTTCTTTTGTCAACACTCAGTTTTTGCAGTTCAGGAAAATATCTTAAAGGAGTTATGAATAAACGACCATCTTCCATTTTAATCGTAATCTTTCCTGGCTCATTAAATAAAAGTTTTTCTATACACATCGTTGTATTTTTTAAAGAAGTTTTCATTTTATTTGAATTTTATTTTTGTTACTTTTTTCCCTTGGTTTAAATTTTCAAAACTTTCTAAAAGTTCAAATTGGTGCAATTCATTAATTTTTATTGCTAACTTATTATCAGTATCGGTCAGCTTAAAAGTATCCATTTTTCATAAGTCATTTCAAATTTTATTTCCATTGACCCATTTAATCCAAGTTCCGCCCAGCCTGCTTTTCTGTAGAATTGTTCAGCCCTAGTATTAATGTCAGTACCTAACCAAACGGTTTCTTTTGTTTGTGAAAAATACCAATCCATCATGATCTTATGTAGCTTTTGTCCAATACCTTTTTTCTCAAATTCTGGATCTATAAATAATGCCCAAATATTATTTTCTTTCAAATCAGCAATTGCAAAACCTACAATTTTATTTTCAATTTCACAAACCCAACCTTTTCCACTTATGGTTATAAATTCTTCACAATCTTTGTCTGTTACTAAATTGGGGTCTGACAGCGTATTCTCTTTTACTGAATTTCTTACAACTTGAATTTGTTTTATGTCTTCTAATGTAGCTTCTCTATAAATCATAATTAAATTTTATATTTTTCAAACTTTGATTAGCTTTTTACAAGATATCAAAAGCTGATTTTTGTTGAGATTTCAAATACAATATAGAAACAAATTAAGCTATAAATAAAACAACTATACTCCCCCATTATTTTATTATTGTCCTTTTAGATTAATAAAGACGAGAATAAAATAAGAATAACGTACTATTGTTATCAATCAATTGTAAGTCGAATAAATCTGTTGAGCCATCTCCATTACAATCACTAGCATCATAACCAAACAAGAAATTGGCTGCGCCATTCTCTGTAATTTGTGCGTCGAATAAATCAACAGTCCCATCTTGATTTACATCTCCGGCATACAAAGCATACTTTCCTAAGCTCA
>VFKL01000013.1 GCA_009885535.1 Chitinophagaceae bacterium
ATAATATCAACAAAAAGTTTTAGTATTGGTTCAAAAAAAGGCAGCAATAAAAAAGGCAGCTTCAAAATGAAATTGCCTTTTGAAAATTTATCTTCTCTCCTTATTGAACAGGGACGTTAAAAATTCCCTGAGTAATTATTTTTGTAGTTCCTTGGCTATCTTTTACTGGACCTTCGAAAGTACCAATGCATCTTGTAGCCGTTATGCTGGTAATTGTTATGGTAAATGCTGGATTTTGGTTTTGATTTTGAGCATCGGTTAATGCGGCAAAATCTATGCTAGTTTCATCAAAATAATCGCAAGAAACCGCAATGCCCGTAGCCAATTGATTAACATTATAAGTTCCTGGTGTAACACTGCCGCCTAAAGACTTAATCACTTGCATACTAATTGATGGATCAGGGGTTGCGCTCGTACTTGATCCGTCAATACTTAAAATTGAAGGACCAGCTGAGTTATCCAACCCTGCAGTAGAACCAACGTTAAATGTTGTAAAAACGCCGTCAATATCGCAGGTAATAAAATTAGTAGGTGCTCCATCGTAAGTAACAGAGAAAGTACAAGTACTTCCGCTACCTGAAATGGTATAATTAAATGTTCCCGCAATGGCTGGTATTCCTACTGCATATAAGACCAAAGTTTGATTTCCAGCAGTATTAATCAAGCCTGTTCCTTGAAATGAAACACCATTAACTTGAGGAGTTGATACACTGTAGCTTCCTGTAGTAGAAACATTTATGTTAATATTGGCCGTATTGCTTTGAGAAGTGGCTACACCTGCAGTGTAAGTGCCTGATAAAGTTGCTCCTGAGCAATCTGTTGGAGCACCGGTAAATATATAAGTTGCTGGAGCAGCTAGAGGTTCGTATGTAACCGAAAAGGAGCAAAATGTTCCAGTTCCGGAAACAGTATAATTAAAAGTTCCCGTTGTGGTTGGCGTTCCAGTAGCGGTAAGTGTTACGCCTGTATTTCCAGTGGTCAACGAGCCTGTTGATGAAAAACTAACCCCATTTACTACCGGAGTGATTAATGTATAATTTCCTCCTGTTGAAACGGTAATATCTACAGATGCTGTATTATTTGATGTAGTTGGAAGGCTTTCCATAAAAGTTCCGTTTAAAACTGCACCTGTACAAGTGGAGCCATCCCCACCCAGTGTATATACCGCGTTTGTTGCAGTACCGCCATCATTGACTTCCACATCAATGTAGCAAAAGGTATTGTTGTACGAAACTAAAAATGTATTTATCCCTTGTGTTAATGGTCTTCCGTAACCATACAATCTAACGGAATCAACTCCAATTTGACCGAATGTTCCCGTTCCTATGAAATAATACCCATTTACAGTATCTGTTTTAATCGTGTATTCTCCAGGATAAGTTACATTGACCTGAACTTCTATATAATTGCCACTAACCGGTCCGTTTAATGCAGAATCAATTTGATAATAACCCACCACTTCGCTTGGCAAACAGTCTGTACCCAATGTATCCGTTTTTAAAGACCCGCTAGAAGTTCCTTCAAAATAAAGTTCTTTTTGACAAGATGTAAATAAGAATAAAGAGATTAGAAGAACGGAAATTGTGTTTAAAATTTTCATTTATTAATTTTTAATTTAGGGCTTGTTTTTAATGCAAAAAAAATGACAACGTAATTAAAAATATAATTCACGTTATTAATTTAAGATACTTAAAATTTTTGCTAAGATAAATGTTTTATTAAACATTTTGATTGTCTTTTATAATATCCTCATTCTGTTTTTCAGAAATATTTTGCGATATTTTTAAAAACCGTTGTTGAAAAATCAAAATAGTTATGACCCCGCCACTTATTGAAGCATCCGCAAGATTAAAAATTGGTCTAAAAAATTCGAAATACTCGCCACCCCAAATCGGGATCCATGAAGGAAAATATCCTTTGATTACGGGGAAATAAAGCATATCTACGACATTTCCATGTAAAAAACTTCCATAACCTTTTGAAGAAAAAGTGGCTAATCCACCATAACCAATGTAATCTTTTATAATTGGGTTAAATACCATGCCTTTATCAAAAATCATCCCATAAAAACAACTATCTATTAAATTTCCAAGCGCTCCAGCGAATATCATTGAAGCACAAACAATAAATCCGTTGTGGTATTTTTCACGAATGATTCGGCCTAAATAAAATACGCCAAAAATCACAGCGCCTAATCTAAAAATAGTAAGCGCTAATTTCCCCCAATTTCCCCCAAATTTCCAACCATAAGCCATTCCTGGATTTTCTACGAAATAGAGTTGAAACCAATTTCCAAAAACGGGCTTAGATGTGTTTAAATCAAAACTTGTTTTTACATATATCTTCAACACTTGATCCGCTATTACCAATAAAGATACAATTAGTATTACGTGTAATTTTTTCATAATTGATTGCAAATATAAGGATGATGGTGGGATGAAAAAAGGTTTAAATCGCTTCGCTGGTTTAATGTTTAATGGTAAAATGGTGGAATTATTTTCGTCTTTAAAGAAAGGTTCAAAAGGTTCAATGGGTTCAATGGGTTCAAAAGGTTGGAAATTCCAACACCAAACGCCAAACCACAAAAAATAAAAAACTATCTATTCCTCAAAATAAACCCTTTTTACCCTTTGCGAAATATTGGTTAGGATTTCGTAAGGAATGGTATTTGCCATTGAAGCCAATTTATGCACAGAAAGTTCCGCACCAAAAACAATCACTTCGTCTCCTTCTTTTGTTTCAATATCCGTTACATCTAACATGGTCATATCCATACATACATTTCCTATCGTTTTTGCTATTTGACCATTAACAAGCATGTACCCATTTCCGTTACCAAATATCCGCGGGTAGCCATCAGCGTAACCAATGCGAACCGTTGCAATTGAACCATTTGTTTCTAAAACGCCTGATCTTCCATACCCAACAGTATCGCCTTTTTTTAATTTTTTGATTTGTGCTACTGATGTTTTTAAAGTAGTTACATTTTGTAATTGCAAATGACTGTCAACACCATAAAGGCCTATGCCCAATCTTACCATATTAAATTGCATGTTGGTATGCCGATGAATAGCCGAAGTATTGCATAAGTGTTTTAAAAAATCATACCCAACAGATTTGCTTATTTTGTTTGTCATTTCCTGAAACAAATTGTGTTGTGTATGTGTAAATGCATCATGAGCTAGATTTTCACTGCCAACTAAATGAGAGAATACTGATTTAATTTTGAAATTTTTATTAGAAATCAATTCAGCACAAAGTTTATCAATATCTGTACCCATAAAGCCCAATCGATGCATTCCTGTATCTAATTTGATATGGATTGGAAAAGAATCAATATTTTTTATTTCAAGGAATTCTTTAAATAGTTTTAAAATTGAAAAAGAATACAACTCAGGTTCCAATTGAAATTCAACTAACTTATCAAACTCTTCAGCATTTGTATTCATTACCATTATCGGCAACTTCACTCCTTCCCTTCTCAATTCAACCCCTTCATCGGTGTATGCCACAGCCAAATAATCTACGCCTTCATGTTGCAATAAATTGGCAATTTCAAATGTACCGGTTCCATAACTAAATGCTTTTACCATCGCCATTAGTTTTACACCAGGATTTAATCTGTTTTTATAAATCTTTAAATTATTTCTAATTGCATTCAAATTGATTTCTAAAACCGTATCATGAGATTTCAATTCAAGTTGTTGGGAAATTTTTTCAAATTCAAAAACCCTTGCGCCTTTTAACAAAATCGTTTCTTTATTGAAAACAATTTGATTGAATTGACTTAAGAATGCAGTTGTATTTTCAAAAAACAAACTTTTAGGTATAAAATCAAATAAACTTGCATGTTGTGATATTTTTTTTCCAATACCAATAATACGCTGGATATTTTTTTGCTTAAGCAATTCTGCAATTTTTTTGTACAGGATTTCATCAGAAAATGCAGATTGATAAACATCACTTAGAATGATGGTCTTATTTGAATGCGTTACTTGTTGGGATAAAAAATCTAACGCAATTTGAATAGAATCCAAATCTATATTGTAACTGTCATTTATTATTGAACACTGATTAATTCCTTGTTTAAATTCCATGCGCATTTCTACCTGCTTAATATCCTTAAACAATTGAGCAATTTCATTATAAGGATAATTTAATGACAATAAAGCTGCACAACATGTCATGGCATTAAATATAGACGCATCATCTACAAAAGGTATGTCAATTATAAAATCATTATGATTGTATGTACAAGTCAAAAAAGAATCTTTATTTTTCTTTTCAACTTGCTTCAACATTAAATTTGAACGTAGACTTTTTCCCCAAGTAAAAATGTTGAGTGTTGGATTTTGCGTTGTTTTAAATTTAGTTATTCTGTCATTAACCAATTCATCATCATTGTTACAAACCAATTGATTTGACCCGATAAATAATTTTAGTTTTTCGTCAATTTTTTCAGTTTGATTTACAAACCCTTCAGAATGGGCATTACCCATAAACGTTAGTATGCCTATTTCAGGTTGAATTATTTTTTGAAGTCGAAGCATTTCATCTGGCATAGAAATACCAGCCTCGAATATGCCTAAATTATGTTGAGGCTCAATTCGTAAAATGCTTAATGGAACACCAATTTGCGAGTTGTAACTCTTGGGACTTTTAACGATATTAAATTGAGCTTGCAATAACTGATAAAGCCAATCCTTTGTGATTGTTTTTCCATTGCTTCCTGTAATGCCAATTGTTTTTAATGAAAATTGTGTACGATGAAATTGAGCAATCAATTGCAATGCATATAAGACATTATGATGCTGTAAAAAATTTGCATTCGGGAATTCATTTAATTCTGTTAAATTGAAATCAGTATCTACAATAAAATTTCGTACATTTTTTTGATATAAATCCTTGATAAAACTTGCCCCAGATCTATTCGGACCATTAATCGCAAAAAACAATGATTGCTCAGGAAAGAATATCTTTCTACTATCTGTAATGATGTTTTCAATATGCGCATCATCCACCATTTGAATAACGGTTGAATGGGTAATTGTAGCGATATTAGATATGGTATAATTCAAATGAAATAATTATTCTTCTACAAAAATATCTTTTGGGGTGCCTTTTTTTTGATAGATGATTGAGTAAATTATTGAACCCAAAATACAACTAACAATCACAATTAAAGAAACAATCACTTGAGTTTCTTTACTAAGCCACATATTTAACCAATTTTCTGCCAACATTTTAACACCAATAAATATCAATACAATGGCGATTCCTTGTTGTAAATAATCAAATTTAGAAACCGCTCCTCTGATTAAAAAAAACAAACTCCTCAATCCCAAAACAGCAAATGTATTAGAAGTGTAAATAATTATTTTACTTTCTGTAATACCCATCACCGCTGGTATTGAATCTAGGGCAAAAACCAGGTCAGTAGCCCCTAATAAAACCACAACCACAAATAAAGTGGTGTATGCCGGCTTGCCATTTTCTCTGATAAAATATTTACCGTTTCCATCGTGTGAGGCAAGTGGTAAATATTTGTAAAGGAATTTATAGATTTTTGAATCTTGTGGTTTAAATTCTGACTCTTCTGTTGACGCAAACATTTTATATCCCGTATACAATAAAAAGACTCCAAAAATATACAGCAACCAATGAAACTGATGTATCAATGCTACCCCGATTGTAATGAAAATAATTCTGAAAACTATTGCCATTAATATCCCAATAAGTAAAACCCTTCCGTAAAAATGTGGCTTTACTTTAAATGCTGAAAATATGATAATGAAAACGAAAATGTTGTCTACACTCAAGCTCCATTCCATCAGATAAGCGCTTAGATATTCAACGGCTTCTTTACTTCCTTCTTTTACCCAAAGAAATGCAAAGAATCCCATGGCAATAAGCACCCAAAATAACGTTTGTATTAATGCCGTTTTCGTGCTTACTATTTTGTTTTTTTTACTTAGAAAACCCAAATCTAAAAGGAGTCCCAACGCAATTACAAAACCAAATACCAAATAAATTAACTGAGTTGTGTCCATTTAAAATAATTAATTTGAAAATTTTCTTTTTCTCAACCATTGAAAAATTACGGCAAATAAAATGACAAGTAAGATTGGAAATACAATGTTCATCATTTGCCAAAATGTTTTTTCTTCTTCAATCTTTTTCAAGTCAAACAAACGTAAAGTATAATCTTTAGCCCTTGCTTCGAGCATGTTGTTTTCATTTGCCAAGTACTCTGTACAATTTAAAAAGAAGTCACGGTTTGCATATCCAATTTTAGTGTATTTATTCGTTCCCATTGGTAAGGGCCCAATTGATTCCGATACTTGATTGATTACAATATCTGCATCTGCAACTACAATTATTTTACCAGGATTAATTGCATTACTTAAAAATTCGGATTGATTAAGTTTCATCCATTCTATTTGCTCAGCGCTTGCTCTATTTGCAAACAAGGATTTAAACTTTCCTTCAAGCAAAACCCCTACTGGAATATTTTTTTTATTGTATTTTTTGATGTCTTCCTCTATCTCTAAACTATTCAAAGAAACAATTGTAGGTGTTGGAATTGAATTGGAATTTACAGAA
>VFKL01000041.1 GCA_009885535.1 Chitinophagaceae bacterium
AAAAACCTCAAAAACCTCAAAAACCTCAAAAACCTCAAAAACCTCAAAAACCTCAAAAACCTCAAAAACCTCAAAAACCTCTTTTCGTCCAACATCTTATTCGTTTTACGTTCTTTAAATTTTTACATTTGCACCATGTGCTTTCATTATTCTATTACACAAAAAATGTCTACCATCGAAGATAATCTTCGTGTGCATTGGGAAGGCCAAGACTGGCAGCCTGTTTATCATGCCTCAGGGTTTAGTTTTTTGCAAATGCCTGTGATTACACAAGCCGATCCCAAATATGTACAACTTTTTAATTGGGGTTTAATACCTTCTTGGGTAAAAACAAAAATGGATGCAGATAAATTAAAGGCTCAAACATTAAACGCACGCTCCGAAACAGCTTTTGAAAAACCCTCTTTCAGATCTGGCATAAAATACAACAGATGCTTAATTCCGGCAGATGGTTTTTTTGAATGGATGGATGTAAACAAGAAAAAATATCCGCATTTCATTTTTATGAAAAACAAAGAAATGTTTTGTTTTGGAGGCATTTATTCCAACTGGACAGATCGTTTTACTGGCGAGTTAATACAAACCTTCTCAATCCTTACAACGGATGCGAATCCATTGATGGAAAAGATTCACAATTCGAAGAAAAGAATGCCTGTAATAATACCTTCAAATGGGTACGAACATTGGCTAGATAATAATCTAATGCCCAAAGATATTCAACAGTTTTTTAAGCCTTTTTCTGAGTCAGAAATGGCATATCACACCATCAGCAAGCTAATCACGTCTAGGGTTGAAAATAGTAACGTACCAGAAGTTTTGGAAGCGTGTGTTTATCCGGAATTGAAAAAAGTTTGAGAGGTTTTAGATGTTTATGAGGTTTGAGAGGTTAACACCAAACACCAAACGCCAAACACCAAACAATTTTAGCTTGGCCTAAGTATACCTACGTATCTAATTCCCCATAAAATACTTGATTTATAAAATGCTTTTACAAATAACTATGATGACTATCATAAGGTTGTTATGTTTGTATCAGATATCCAAATCAATAAAATCCAATTGTCCTAAAAAAAACCAAATTATCCAATCCAATGAAAAAAACCAATTTATCCTAAGAAAACCAACATGTCCAAACCAATGAAAAAACCAAGATTATCCTAAGAAAACCAAAACATCCAATCCAATGAAAAAAACCATGGCTTCAATATCCTAAAAAACAAAAACGATATTTAAGTATTCAACTGAAGCCATAAAAAAATCCGATTAGAGTATAAAATTTCTAATCGGATTTTTGTTTTAAGTACTAGTTATGTATGCTAATCATTTAATTTTTGCTTAAGTGTTTCTATTATTTCAGCAAATTTAGAAACGTCTTGTCCGCCAGCAGATGCCAACGTTTTTTGTCCACCGCCTCCACCAACAATCATTGGCCCTACGGTTTCTTTTATTATTTTATTCGCGTCTAAATTTTTGGCTGCAATTACTGTTTCGCTGATGCCTACAGCTACATTTGCTTTTCCGCCGATGTTGCTACAAAGCACGACAAAATGATCATGTAGATGATGTTTCAAATCTGCACACAATTTCTTCAATGCATCTGCACTAGGCACTTCTACAATTTCGCCAATAAAACTAACATTGTTTATGATGGCATCTTTCTGTAACAATTCATTTCTAATGCCCACCAATTGACGCGCTTCAAGTGATTCGATTCTTTTTGATAAAGCACTATTTTCAGCAAGCAAATTTTCAATTGCTTTCTGAATGTCTTTTGGGTTTTTTAATTGCTCTTTTATTAAGTTCAATTCATTTGATTGTTCTTGAATGATTTGTTCAGCAGCAATACCAGAAACGGCTTCTATTCTTCTAACGCCTGCGGCAACTGCAGTTTCGTTTTTGATTTTAAAATATCCGATTTCGCCAGTAAAGCCTACATGCGTACCACCACACAACTCAATTGAATATGCAGGATCCATGATTACAACACGTACTGTATCGCCATATTTTTCACCAAACAAAGCCATCGCACCCAAAGCAATCGCTTCGTCTTTGTGCATTGATTTGATAACTACAGCCACATTCTCTCTAATCTTACCATTGACAATCATTTCAACTTGTCGAATTTCATCTTCAGTAACTTTTGAAAAATGTGAAAAATCAAAACGCAATTGCTGATCATTTACCATGCTGCCTTTTTGCGCTACGTGTTTTCCTAAAACTTGTTGTAAGGCTGCATGCATGAGATGTGTAACGCTATGATGTATAGATATATTTTTCCTTCTCGTAGATTCTACTTTTGCGATAACATCACCATTTAATTCAGCAGGAATTTGTTCTGTAAAATGAATAATTAAATCGTTTTCTTTTTTGGTGTCTATAATCTCAATCACATGTCCATTTACAGTTAACGTACCGATATCGCCAACCTGTCCGCCACTTTCGGCATAAAAAGGTGTTTTGTCCAATACAATTTGAAACAGTTCTTTTCCTTTACCAGAAACTTTCCTTGTTCTTAAAATTGTTGTTTTTGTTTCAAGTGTATCATATCCAATAAATCCTTCGCTATTTCCTTCATTGATAATTTGCCAATCTTCTGTATCTAAAGCAGTTGCAGCGCGACTTCTGTCTTTTTGAACTTTCATTTCACTTTCAAATCCCTGCTCATCAACTTGCATATTGTTTTCTTGAGCGATTAAAATTGTTAAGTCTATTGGAAAACCATAAGTATCTAATAATTCAAAGGCATCGGCACCACTTATCATTTTTGTAGAAGCAGATTGATGGATTACGGTATCGATTTTCTTCAATCCTTTTTCTAGCGTTCTTAAAAATGCTTCTTCTTCTTCTTTAATTACTTTTCCTACAAATTCTTCTTGTTTTTTCAATTCGGGAAATACATCTTCAAATTGAGTGGATATTATAGGAAGTAGTTGAAATAATAACGGTTGTTTATAATCTAGATAAGAATAATAATATCGAACGGCTCTTCTTAAAATCCTACGTATTACATAACCAGCACCCGTATTCGAAGGAAGCTGCCCATCAGCTATTGTAAAAGATATCGCTCTGATATGGTCTGCAAGTACACGAAAAGCTACACTTTCTTTGTCGTCTTTTGCTTGATATTGCTTTCCCGTAATGTTTTCAGTGGCTTTTATTGTTCCGCTAAACACATCCGTATCGTAATTGCTTTGTTTGTTTTGAATCACACGAACCAATCTTTCAAAACCCATTCCTGTATCTACATGTCTAGAAGCTAAAGGCTCAAGAGTTCCGTCTTTTTTTCTATTATATTGGATAAAAACATTGTTCCAAATTTCAATGACTTGTGGATGGTCTTTATTCACCAAGGTTCTACCAGGAATTTTCATTCTTTCTTCTTCTGATCTGCAATCCACGTGAATTTCAGTACAAGGTCCACAAGGACCGGTGTCGCCCATTTCCCAAAAATTATCTTTTTTATTTCCGTAAACAATTCTGTCTTCAGGTACTATTTTTTTCCATTCTTGAAGTGCAATTGAAGAGGAAGGGATATTTTCTTTTTCATCGCCTTCAAAAACAGTAACGTATAATCTGTCTTTATCTAATTTGTATACATCGGTTAACAATTCCCAACTCCATGCTATGGCTTCAGATTTAAAATAATCGCCAAAGCTCCAATTGCCCAGCATTTCAAACATAGTATGATGATAAGTATCTACACCAACTTCTTCTAAATCGTTATGCTTTCCACTTACACGTAAACATTTTTGTGTATCAGCAATACGTAGAAAAGGTGCTGTTTTGTTTCCAAGAAAATAATCTTTAAACTGATTCATTCCCGCATTGGTAAACAAAAGCGTAGGGTCGTTTTTAACAACAATTGGTGCAGATG
>VFKL01000072.1 GCA_009885535.1 Chitinophagaceae bacterium
TGCTGGCGGTACTTTAAATGGAAGTACCAACCAAGATAGAACCAATTATTATGAAACAGTACCAAGCAATCAACTCGAAAAAATGTTGTGGCTTGAAGCGGATAGAATGGGTTTTTTCTTAGATGCCGTTACACAAAAAAAATTCGAAATTCAAAGAAGTACAGTTAAAAATGAACGCGGACAGAATTATGATAATCGCCCTTATGGATTGGTTAATGAATTCAGCAGCAAAAATTTATATCCTTATGGCCATCCTTACAGCTGGTTAACCATTGGTTATGTAGAAGATTTAAACAGGGTGAATGTAGCAGATTTAAAAAACTTTTTTTTAAGATGGTATGGTCCAAACAACGCTACCATTACAATAGGCGGCGATTTAAATCCTACAGATGCATTGAAATTGGTGGAGAAATATTTTGGCAGTATTCCAAAATGTCCGCAAGTAGATAAAACAATTTTACCTGCTGTGCAATTAAATACAAACAGATATGTGTCGTATGTAGATAATTATGCCAAAGTGCCTTTATTGATGAAAACTTTTCCTACCGTACCAAACTATGATAAAGACATGGCAGCGTTGACTTGTTTGGCACAAATTATTGGAGTAGGCAAAACATCTATTATGTACCAACAAATGGTTAAAACACAAATGGCATTACAAGCAAGTGCATCAAGCCGTTTGTCTGAATTGGCTGGTGAGTTTTCAATTCAAATTGTGCCATTACCTGGGAAGTCATTAACCACAATGGACAGTTTATTTAATGCTTCATTGGTTGAATTTGAAAAGCGTGGTGTTACAGATGATGATATCGAAAAATTCAAAGGCAGCATCGAATCTCAATTTATAAATGGATTACAAAGTGTATCTGGCAAAGTATCTCAATTGGCGGCTTTTCAAACATTCACCGGAAATCCAAACCAAACGGGCAATATGTTGGATATGTATAAAGCGGTTACTAAAGCAGATGTTTTGCGTGTGTATAATACATACATAAAAGGTAAAAATTGCGTAACCGTTAGTGTGCTTACCAAATCAGATAAAAACGGTCCAGCTATTGCGGATGATTTTAAAATCGATTCGTCAAATTACGATCGTCCAAATTATGGTTACGATGGGTTGACTTATAATAAAGGAAAAGATAATTTCGATAGAAGTAAAATGCCTGGAACTGGCGCCAATCCTGTAGTTAAAGTGCCCAATTATTGGAAGAAAAAATTAGCAAATGGTGCCAATATCGTTGGTGCTTCTTACAATGAATTGCCGATCATAAATATATCAATCACCATTCCAGGTGGTCATCTTTCAAATGCAGCTGATACCTCAAAAATTGGATTGGCCAGTTTCGTAGGAAGCATGTTGAATGAGGATACAAAAAATTACACAGCAGAACAAATGACTGTTGCGTTACAAAAATTAGGCAGTAGTGTAAGTGTTGGCAATACGCTTGATGGCATTCGCTTTAATATGCAATCACTAAAAGTAAATGTAGATAAAACTTTAGCATTGCTTGAAGAGCGTATGATGAATCCGAAATTTTCTCAAGATGCTTTTAACCGTTTGCAAAAACAAGCTTTGGAAGGATTTAAACAAGCAAAATCACAACCCGCAACGATTGCAAGTAATGTGTATAGTAAGCTGACCTATGGTGCCGATAATATTTTAGGCATGAATGATAACGGTACTGAATACACGATAAAAAATTTAACCCTTGCTGATGTAGAAGAATATTACAAAACATTTTTAACGTCTAACAGAACAAAGATTGTAGTCGTTGGAAATTTATCAGAAGCAGAAACATTGTCCAAACTAACGTTCATCAATAAGTTGCCGAATGTAAACTTGCCATTTGTAAAACCAACTGCAAAATCAAACGTAGAAAAAACAACCATTTATTTGGTTGATGTGCCTAGAGCAGCACAAACAGAATTTAGGGTTGGAAAGGTTTTAGATATGCCATATAATTTAACTGGAGAATATTATAAAGCAGATTTGATGAACTATGTTTTGGGTGCGAATTTTAACAGCAGATTGAATTTAAATTTAAGGGAAGATAAAGGTTGGACTTACGGAGCACGTTCAAATTTTAGCGGCAACAAATATAGCGTAGAATATACATTCAGTTCGGGTATTCGTGCAAATGCAACTGATAGCGCATTAACAGAAGTGCTTAAAGAAATCAATAATTATGCAAAAGATGGCATAACAGACGAAGAAGTGACATTTATGAAGAGTGCATTGGGGCAAAGAGATGCTTTGTTGTATGAAACGCCAAGTCAAAAATCTGGATTCGTTGGTAGATTGTTGGAATATAATTTAGAAGGAAATTACATTGATGTTCAAAATAAAATATTAGCCACCATTACCAAAAATGAAATCAATGCTTTGGCAAACAAATGGCTTCAAACTGATAAGATGAATATTTTATTGGTGGGCGACAAAGTAAAAATATTACCCGGACTAAAAAAGTTTGGTTATGAAATTATTGAGTTGGATGTAGATGGTAACAGGAAGTAAGAGATGAACAAACAGGCTCCGTAGGAGCGACATGGTCTCACAAAAAATCAAAGCTCCGTAGAAAAATACGGAGCTTTTTTAATATATGATTGCCATCATCCGATAATCATTTCGCACCTACGGAGCTATTATTAATTCGCAATTTTAACCTTTGTTATGTCGCTCCGTTGGAGCTTGCATTAAATGAATCGATATAATTATTACACTATAATTATATCGCTCCGCTGGAGCTTGTATTAAATGAATCGTTATATGATTATATCGATTCTATGAAGCTGTGATAAAATTTGGTTGCCGATAAAGTTTTGGATTGAAAAAAAACTTATCGTTACAAACAAATCATTTCGAACATGAAATAATTTCATCATAAACCCCATCCCATAAAGCAATTCTGGATTTAAGCGAGGCAATGGTTGATTCTGTTGCTTCTTTCCAATATTGGTCGTCTGTACAACAAAGATTTTCGGTCATTTCTAATGCCAAATGGCTGTGGTGGCCACCATCTACTTCGATATGCCTTTCCAAATAATATTTAAAAATTGAAATGCTATCTGGAAACATTTTATCAATATCATTTATGATGGAATGAAACATGTTTGGAATTAAATCTTCTCTGCCAAAAGTAAACGTAGCTGCCTGTAAATGCGGTTTTCCTGTATTAATAGTTTGAAAAGTAAATCGAACGAAATCTCTGGCTGCATTTGGTACATTCGCCAATTCAAAAGCCATCTCCAAATTCTTATGTTGCTTTAGTTCTTTAATAAATGTTTCAATTATTGATGAATTGGCATTCGCTTGTTTCATGGCATTCAAATACAATTCAAAATGACTGGTTCTAACGCCATCTTGATCCACATCCGATTCCTCACCTACTACAATTTCATTTATCAAAAACCGGGTATCTGCAGAGCCAACCGGAAACCATGGAACAGAAGTACAGGTAAGATTATTTTGAAGTGATTTTAATAACGACATGAAATCCCAAACTGCAAACACATGGTATTGCATGAAGATTTTTAAAGAATCTGTGTTATTGATAACGCCATATACTTTATGGTTGATGATTTCTTGGCGAAGGGGCTCAATTTCTTGTTGAATTTTTTGGATGTATGGGTTCATTTCTTTAAACAGTTAATGATTATTGGAAAAAATAATTACCTCTATTGGATATAAACATATTTAATGATAGAAATGTTTATGCAATTTAAAAGAATTGTGTCTGTAAGTTAGAAAGGTTTAAATCGATTTGCTGGTTTAATGGTTGGATGCATTTTTTGTTTTTAGAAAACAGGTTCAAAAGGTTCAATAAGTTCAAAAGGTTGGAAGCATTTTCCGTTTTTGGCTTCTTAAATCTTTTGATCATCTTGAACTTCAGAATGCTCAAACTCCCTTCACCTTTGGGGGAAGGGTTGGGGATGGGGGCTTCAAACCCCAAACCCCAAACACCAAACGTCAAACCTTAATTATTTATCTTTGCCAAGCCTTGTACAAAAAACGTCAACATATCAGGTTGCTTTTAATACCCATCGTATTCCTTCTCAGCAGCGCCATGCTGTACGCTCAGGGTATTGCATCCAATGACAATTACATCATCACCAAACGCATGATTTCCATGGAAGATGGATTGCCTTCGAGAATGATAAATGATGTTTTGCAAGATGATGATGGGTTTATGTGGTTTGCCACAGCCAATGGACTTTGTAGATATGACGGCCATTCATTTAAGATTTATAATACACAGAATGCGCCGTTTTCAACCAACAACATCAACAGATTGGCTGTAGATTCGAAAAACCATTTGTTTATTCAGTCTACATTAAATGCTGGCTCGAATTATTCAAAAAACACCTTTCAGGTACTCGATTTAAAAACGTATCAATTTATAAAACTGAATGAGGCATTGCCAAAAATGCCTTTTAAATCTGATCAAGTTAAACTGATGTGTCATGACGAGTTGGGGAATATATTTTTTTTTACAGACAAATCGTACAAGCTATGGCAGTATAGCCATGCATCATCTTTTGAGCTTCGCGCAGAATTCCCCAATTTAAGCAATGGAAATATTTCAATAAGTCCGCTAATTGCAAACATGAATGCTGTCAATGATTGTATAGTCATTTACATTAATGAAAGTTGTAATTATTTGATTCGCCGGGGATGGGCTCCAGTAGAATTCAAATTTACTCAAAATGCGATTGGTATATTGGATGGCAAACAATTCTTTTTATATGATGCGTTGTTGAAAAAAAATATGACCATTGATTCTTTGGGTAATACATCAAAATTGCCAAACACCTCAATTGTTTCATCAACGAGTTGGACTATTCCCAATTACAAAGGACCATCTCAGTTGTTCAAATCTGAGGACTACAATTATTATTTGTTGAAAGAGAATCAATGGGTAGAGATTTTTAATGCCATTGAACAAAAGAATTTGGGTTATTTTGGAATACCCAGTTATTGCGAAGATAGGAATGGCAATTACTGGTTTTGCACAGATAAAGGCATCTACCAGGTCAATATTCGAAAAAATCAATTCAAGCATTTATTTTGCAATGCTCAGATAAAAAAAATTGGCAATGATCCGGTAAGGGCTATTTATGCAGATCAAAATCAGAAAGGTGAAAAACGAGTTTTCGCCATGGTTAGTTTTCAATTGAGGGTAAAAGAAGAAAATGAAAGTGTTTTTCAAAATATGGGTGGACCGATTCTTTTGAAAAAAAATGAATGGCTTTATACCGCATCAGGACCAACGGTTTTGACAAAGCTTAATCTCACCAGTGGAAAAACCAGAAGCTACCCTTTTTTGTCTATTGGTGAAAAATGGTCTATTGCTGATTTTTCGGATTCTTTAATAATAATTGGAGGTAGTTCGGGTATTCAAATTTTCAATACAATTTCAGGGGTGTCGAGATTAATAAATTACAATCAAAAAAATATTTCTCCTCCCGTAAATGTGTATCGAATCATCAAAACAAAGTCGAAGGGTTGGGTAGCGGTAGCAGAAAACGGCATTTATTTAATTAATGAAAACGCTACTGTTTATGATTATTTTGCGAAGAGCCAACAGAATCCCGAACATCGTTTACCCATTACCGATATATTTGATTTTTATGAAGATAAATCCGGTGTTGCTTGGTTAGCCATGAATGGAGAAGGATTGATTCGTTGGAATTGGAATTCTCCTCATCCATTGCTTGCCGAAAACTTTAAAAAATTTACCATTGAAAACGGACTACTCGACAATATTTTATATCGGATTGAAGAAGACAATAATAATAATTTTTGGATAAGTAGTTATAGTGGATTGATGAAATTCAACAAGCAAAATTTCTCAACAAAAATTTACCGAACAAAAGATGGTCTTGCCAATACAGAATTCAACCGTATTTCCTCATTCAAAGACGATGAAGGCATTATGTATTTTGGCGGACAAAACGGAGTTGATGTTTTTGACCCTCGAAAAATGAATGCGGATTCAAAAGAAAGTATCGTTCCATTTAGGTTGGTTGGATTATCAAAATATGCCTCAAAAAAAGATACCATTGTAGATGTATCCAAAGATTTAGAAACCTATCAGGAAATCATCATGAATGTGGGCGATAAATTATTAACCGTAAATTTTTCATTACTGGATTATCAAAACAGACAACATCTTTATGCATATCGAATTGATGGCTTGGATAAAGATTGGATTTATATCAATGAAGATGTGGTTCGCTTCAGCAACTTGCCGTATGGAAAATTTAAACTGCGCATCAAGGCGCAACTCGAATCGGGTAGCTGGAATGAACAGGAAATTGTCATTCCCATAAATGTTATAAAACCTTTTTATTTAGAAATTTGGTTTTACATTTCATTATTCTTTTTAATGGGCTTTATTTTTCTGTTGATTTATAAGTTGAGGGTTAATAAACTCGAAAAAGATAAATTAAGATTGGAGTCATTGGTTCAAAAACGAACCAATAGTTTGTATGAAGCGTTGGAAGACAGAGAGTTGTTATTGAAAGAAATCCACCACAGGGTGAAAAATAATTTGCAAGTAATTTCAGGTTTGTTGCAATTGCAAAAAGATGAATTGCAAAATGAGGAAGCACAAGCCGCAATCAATGAAGGCCAAAGTCGTGTGGGAAGCATCGCGTTGATTCATCAAAACTTATATCAAAATAAAGACCTTGGCAACATTGAATTTAAAACATTCCTAATTGACCTTACGAAGCAGGTGGCAGATTTGTATCAAAATGAAAATCGAAAAATTGAATTGAATTTAAATCTCGATGAACTATTTATTGATATTGATACGGCGGTACCACTGGGGTTGATTGTAAATGAGTTGTTGACCAATACCTATAAATACGCGTTTGTAGATACGCATCAAATAAAAGTAGACATCAAATTAATACAAACTGAAAAAGGTAAATATCAATTAACCTACAAAGACAATGGCCCCGGCTTAAAAGAAAATCCTGATTTCGATAATGCAAAAACACTGGGCATCAATTTGATTGGCGGTTTGGCGAAACAACTTTCTGGATCTGCAGTGTATGCATTTGATGGTGGAAGCAAATTTATAATTAGTTTAAAAGATTCGGCATTAAGGAAGGCGGAAAGCTAAATAAACCCGGATTTTGCAGTTGGAATCGTGATGAAAGGGAAAAAGGCAATAAAGACGAGTGTTTGAGCCGATTTTTTGGTCGAAATCATATTGAAATATGGTAAGGTCAAAAAGTCAAGCAAACGCTTGTATTTGCAGCATTTTTTTCTTGTAATAGATTTCAACTGCAAAATCCGGGTTAAACGTTCATCCCTAAAAAAGCGGGGTTCACCCCAAAAAATAGTTGAATTGATATTTTTTCAATTACTTTGAAACATGTCTTTATTTAATATTGAAAAAATTGCTGAAAAAGAAATAACAACATTGCAGTGTAAAATATGCAAAGGAAAGATGGAGGAGATTGCTGAAACAATTGTATCAAAATTCTTCAACAGATTGATGCAAAAGATTAGCGATACAAAGAGATATCGTTGTGAAGAGTGTAAAAAAGAATTATTTATCAGAGAAAGATAGTGTTTATGGCTACAATAAAAATTGGTGTGGTAGAAGATGAGATGATTATTGCGGCAAGTATTGTCAGCACCTTAAAGAAATTGAACTACACCGTAGCAAATACTGCTTCAAATTACAAAGCTGCCATTGAAATGATAGAAAAGGAAGATTTGCAATTGTTGTTGCTAGACATAAATTTGGGAGGCCAAAAAGATGGAATTGATATCGCTACTTATGTAAGAAGTCATTATACACTTCCGATTATTTTTTTAACAGCGCATAGTGATATTGGCACCGTACAAAGGGCAAAAACAGTAAAGCCCAATGCTTATTTAGTAAAACCATTTACAAAAGATGATTTGTACACTGCAATAGAAATTGCTTTTTCCAGTTATGACGAAAGCAGTGATAAGCAGCTTAAAAAAGACAACATCATTTTAAAAACGGGCTACGATTATATCAAATTGAAATTCAGAGAAATAATTTTCATAGAAAGCAATGACAATTATGTGTCTATAAATATAGGTTCTGGGAAGCCTTTAGTGTCACGTGCTACACTTTCAGAAATGACTGATAAGTTGCCATCATCAACATTTACGCGAATTAATCGTTCGGTGATTATCAATCATGCTTTTATTAAAAAAGTAGAAACTGATCAGGTTCATGTTGGAAATTCTAGTTTTTCAATAACACTTAAATCGAGGCAGGAATTGTTGGAGAAGATGGGGTAGGAAGTTTCAGAGGTTTGAGAGGTTTAAGAGGTTGTAGGGGTTGAAAATTTTCAACCCTTACTCCAGACGTTCAAAAGGGGAAGCATTTTCCAATTTGAAAACCCCATCCCCAACCCTTCCCCAAAAGGAGAAGGGAGTTTATGCATTTTCCAATTCAAGAGCTTCAAAAAGTTTTAATTTTTCGTTTTCCGCATCACTGCATATTTCATTTATTAGCATTTTTATTTATAAAAAACTTCGTGACTTAGCGCCTTTGAGCCTTCGTGTTTCAATTCTTCTAAGACTTTGCGTGAAACAAGTTAGGGTTAACCCACATTGCAGCATTTCGCCTTTTCAAGTAAAAATTTGCATTTTTTAAAAAATAAATTATCGTCTTTTTCAATAGTGGGGTACACACAAATTTATTTCATTGAATTCTAAAGCGCTAGAATTGATTTGTAGTACACAGGGGGGTGTTCGATATTGGTAAGCTTGTTACATCTTTGCAAAAATGTATTTCAAAAGCACGATACGACACAATCCAGCTTCGGGAAATTTGGACGCCTACTATAGACTAGTGGAGAGCTATCGAAATTTGGACGATAGAATATGTCACCGCACGTTACTTAATGTTGGTTTCATTACAGATTTGAATGTAGACCAGTTAAATGCCATACGCGTTGAGCTTAATAATTTGTATCAGAAACAACCAACATTGTTCGAACAGACAGATCCGTTAGTAAAACATTACACTGAAAAGTTTTGGTCACAATTGATTTCAGAAAAAAGGATTGATGCAGATTGGATGGACAAAGCGGCTAAGCGCGTAGATATTGATACCATTCAACACAACAATGTACGTGAGATTGGTGCCGAATGGATATGCTACAACACATGGAATAAGCTAAAATTAACTGAGTTTCTTCAATCCTGCGGATGGGATGAAACGCAGATAAAGCTTGCGTCCACCCATATAATCAGCCGTGCAGTATACCCTGCTAGCGAATTAAAAACATGTAGTTGGATAAAGGAAAACTCTGCTATTTGCGAAGTGACGGGATACGATATGGAGCAAATTACTAAGGACAAATTATACGAAAGTGCACTGAAGCTTTATGAAGTAAAAGACGGATTAGAAAAGCACCTTTCGCAAAGAACCAATCATTTATTTAACCTAGAAGACAAAATAATACTTTACGACCTTACCAACACTTATTTTGAAGGTCGTAAACAAAACAGCAGCTTGGCACAATTTGGCAGGAGTAAAGAAAAACGAAATGATGCCAAGCTAGTGGTACTTGCTATGGTGGTAAATGTAGAAGGCTTTATAAAATATACAGCCATCCATGAGGGGAATATTGCCGACTGCAACACGCTGTCGGTAATGATAGATAAATTGGCCACCCACACCTGTGCTCATAAAGCAGTGGTAGTGCTTGATGCTGGAATTTCCACCGAACAAAACCTCGCATTGATACAAAAGAAAGGGTACAACTATTTATGCGTAAGTAGAACAAAGCTAAAAGATTACATGACGGTACAAAACCGAAGTGCAGTGTTAATGGAAACAAAATCAAAGCAACAAGTAACACTCAAAGCAATACAAACGTCAAGCAATACAGACTATTATTTGGAGGTAAAAAGTGATGCCAAGAGAGCTAAAGAAGTAGGTATGAATGCCAGATTTGAGAAAGGATTTGAGGAGCAATTACAGAAGATACAGAAGTCGATTAATAGTAAGGGTGGTATAAAAAAAATTGACAAAGTATACGAAAGGATAGGCAGAGCAAAAGAGCGATACCCTTCTATACACCAATATTACAACATAACTGTAAGCGAGGATGAGCTATTAAAACTAGCAACAGCATTGGAATGGGAGAAAGATGTAGCAAAGGACAATGCAAATAAAGACGGGCTCGGCGTTTATTTTTTACGCACTAATCTTTCAATAAAAGACGAAGCGGTAATATGGAATATATACAACACAATAAGGGAAATAGAAAACAGCTTTCGCACGCTAAAAACTGATTTAGACTTGCGCCCCATTTATCACAAAAGTGATAAAGGCGCAATGGCACACCTACACCTTGGAATATTAGCATATTGGCTCGTAAACACCATTAGGCATCAGCTAAAAAATAAACAAGTAAACAGTAGTTGGACGGAAATAGTAAGAATTGCAAATACGCAAAAGGTAATTACTACAACTGGACAGAACACGTTTGATAGAAAAGTAAGCATCCGAAAATGCGCTACTCCAAATAAAAATTTCCAAGAAATGCTAAACATTTTAAA
>VFKL01000096.1 GCA_009885535.1 Chitinophagaceae bacterium
GCTGGTAAAATTGTTTTATCTACTTGCGGACATTTTGGAATACTGCCGAAATATTTCTCCACCAATTTCAATGCATCGGCGGGATTTAAATCGCCGCCAATGGTAATCGTAGCATTATTTGGGCCATACCATCTTAAAAAGAAGTTTTTTAAATCTGCTACATCAACCCTGTTTAAGTCTTCTACATAACCAATGGTTAACCAGCTATAAGGATGACCATAAGGATATAAATTTTTGCTACTAAATTCATTTACCAATCCATAAGGACGATTATCGTAATTCTGTCCGCGCTCATTTTTAACTGTACTTCTTTGTATTTCGAATTTTTTTTGAGTAACGGCATCTAAGAAAAAGCCCATTCTATCTGCTTCAAGCCACAACATTTTTTCGAGTTGATTGCTTGGTACTGTTTCATAATAATTGGTTCTATCTTGGTTGGTACTTCCATTTAAAGTACCGCCAGCAGCGGTAATGATTTTGAAATGTTGTTCATCGCCCACGTTATCACTGCCTTGAAACTGCATGTGTTCAAAGAAATGGGCGAATCCGCTTTTGCCAATTTCTTCTCTTGCGCTACCAACATGATACGTAACATCTACATGAACAATCGGATCACTATGGTCTTCGTGTAAAACTATGGTTAACCCATTAGGCAACAAATACTTTTCGTAAGGGATAATAATTTCATCTCCTTTTTTTACCACTTTTTCAACTAGCTTAACCTGAGAAAATACGTTTGCAGAAACGCAAATCATGGACAATAAAAACATTGATTTTTTCATAATAAAAAATTTAATCTTCAAATAAACAGAAAAAAGTTGAGAAAAGAACGGTTTAAGGGTTTAATGGTTGTTGAGGTTTAGGAGGGGTTGAAAATTTTCAACCCTTACATTATGTACAAAAGGTTGGGAAAGAAAGGTTTAAAACGCTGCGCTGGTCTAATGTTTAATGGCTTAACGGTTGGAAGTATTTTCCGTTTTTCGCTTTTTGAATCTTTTGAGATATTTGAAATTTAGAATACTCATGCTCCCTTCACCTTTTCGGGGGAAGGGTTGGGGATGGGGGCTTCAAACGCCAAACAATTTGTATTTTCTAATTTCTACTGCTAAATTTCGATAACAACCTCAATATTTCCATATATAACCAGACAAAAGTTACCATTAATCCAAAAGCGCCGTACCATTCCATGTATTTAGGCGCACCCATTTCGGCACCTTGCTCAATCATATCGAAATCGAGTATTAAATTTAAAGCAGCTATCGCTACTATTATTAATGAAAATCCGATACCAAACATACCGCCGCCATTTACAAAAGGCATGGTTTCGTCGATATTTACGCTAAACATTCTTAAAATCATGATCGCAAAATAGAATAAAGCAATACCTACTGTAGCTGTGATTAATACAGACTTAAATTTTTCGGTAGCCCTGATGATACGCATCGCATAAAGAAAATACATCCCGATACCAACAGAAAACGTTAATCCAACCGCTTGCATTACAATTCCTGGGTATGCTTGATTAAAAAATGAAGAAATAGCACCTATAAATAAGCCTTCTAATAATGCGTAAAGAGGTGCCAAAAAAGGCGCCCACTCTTTTTTAAACATTAATACAATGGCAATTACTAATCCGCCAATAGCACCGCCAAGTATCATCGGCATTACGTTTGCACCTGCATTATCGGCTTCTTTCCAAGAATAAAATGCCGAGCCCATTAACATTAGCAACATGAAGCCAAATTTATTCAATGTGCCCTTTATGGTCATTGCATTTTCGTCGGTAATATTTGTGATTGTTGTACTTCTGAATTTGTTTTCAGCAAGTGTAGGATTTCCAGATTTAAATAGTGACATAGTTTTATTTTTTCTTAAAGTTATAGAAAAAAATAATTCAAAAAATCAATCGTACATTTTAGAAAATGCCCATTACCTTTGCCGCATGAACGATTTAATGACTCAAATTGAGCAAAATAAAAAGGAAATCGAATCTTCGGTTGTTACCAATAAAGAAGAACTGGAAGCATTTCGTATAAAATATTTAGGCACAAAGGGCATTGTAAAAGCCATCATGGGCGAAATGAAAAACGTGCCCGTTGAACAAAAAAAAGATGCCGGACAACTTTTGAACGAATTCAAGATATTTACAGAAGCGGCATTTGAAAAATTTTCTAATGCGGTTGAATCCAAAGCAGATCAGATAGATTTTAACATGGATTTAAGTTTGCCCGGTCAGCCAATCAATATCGGTGCCCGTCATCCCATCAGCATTGTACACAATAAAATCATATCCATTTTTCAACGTTTGGGCTTTTCGGTTGCCGAAGGACCAGAAATTGAAGACGATTGGCATAATTTCACCGCATTAAATCTTCCCGAAAACCATCCAGCTAGAGATATGCAGGATACGTTTTATATCAGCCAAAACCCAGATTGGCTTTTGCGTACACATACCAGCAGTGCTCAAATTAGAGCCATGGAAAAAGGCGAATTGCCTTTGAGAATTATTTGTCCGGGTAGAGTGTACAGAAACGAAACCATCAGTGCAAGGGCACATTGCTTTTTCAATCAGGTGGAAGGATTATACATTGCTGAAAATGTATCTTTTGCCGATCTTAAACAAACCCTTTACTTTTTTGTAAAAGAGATGTTTGGCGAAAATGTAAAAGTTCGTTTCCGTCCTTCATATTTTCCATTTACCGAACCAAGTGCCGAAATGGACATCAGCTGTTTGATTTGTGGTGGCGATGGTTGTAGCGTTTGTAAAAGAACAGGTTGGGTAGAAATTTTAGGTTGTGGAATGGTGCATCCTTCTGTACTCGACAACTGCGGCATTGATAGTAAAAAATACACCGGCTTTGCTTTTGGAATGGGCATCGAAAGAATTACCATGCTTAGTTATCAAGTGAAAGATCTAAGATTATTCAGCGAAAACGATGTTCGATTTTTAAAACAATTTACTTCAGCAATTTAAAACCCAGTATGTACGATGAAAAAAATCACGATATTGTTGTTTACTTTGCTTGCAGTTCAGTTTCTAATTGCTCAAAACGCTTCCGTTACTTGGGGAGAGGAATTTAAAATGAGAAAAGGCAGTACCGATTTGGAAGTAGTATTTGCCGATAACACTGGTATTTATGTGAAAGAATCACACATGGCTTTGAAGTCGTATTTTGTAATTGGAGCTACCATGCGCGAGTCTGCTACGTTAATTAAATTGGATAAAAATTTAACCGAAGTATATCGTCAAGATTTTAATAAAGCTTTAAGTGGGAAAGAATACGAACGCTTTTTCTTTTTAAAAGACAAACTATTTGTACTTGCTTCAAAATATGAAAAAAAGGAAAAAAAGTTGACTTTATTTGCTGCTCAAGCTGATAAAAATAACGGAGAGTTAATGGGCGATTGGACCGAGATTACCAACTGGCAAAAAGAGGAAAAAGGGGATGACATCAACTACAATATTACTTATAATGCAGATAGTACTAAAATGGTTATCGTAAGTTCTGTTGAAGGAAAAGGTAAATACAATTATGAGGTAAGAGAATTTGATAACAAACTAAAGCAAATTGGAAAATCAATTGCCATAACGAATGAGTTTGAAGCAAGAACATATCAATTAGAAGATGTGTTGTACATTTCTAATGGGAATGTAGTAATGGTGGGAAGGGTATACGAGTTTCAAGAAGGCAAGAAGAAAAAATCGCGTTACCTTGATTTCTTAAAATACAACATCAGGATATACAATCCACAAGGTGCATTGGTAAAAGAAATCAATACAGAAATTACAGGCAAATGGCTGGTTAGTACCAAAGTGATTCAAATTCCACAACGCGATTTGGTTATCTCTGCTTTTTACAGCAATGAAAAAAGAGGTAAAGAAATCAATGGTATTTTGGTGCAAAGAATTAACCCTACAACAGGAGATGTTATCAACACCAGCTCTAAAGAAATCAATACCAGCTTAATCACTAAGCTAGATGAAACGCCAGAAGAAAATGGAGATGAAGAAAGCCGTTCTGAAAGAAGGGAAAGAGAAAAATTAGAAAAAATTCAAAATGAAGAAGATGGCTTTTCGAAGTATATGAAGTTTAGAAACTTTTTGTATACGCCTGATGGTGGTATAGTAATTCTTGCAGAGAAATATCACCATTACGAATATTCTACCACTACTTATTCTGGTGGTGCCGGCGGAGGAATGGGTTCAGCAAGAACTACCTATTATCAAGTGTATGAGTGTGGTGATGTTATGATGACTAAAATTGATACAAAGGGCGATATCACTTGGTTTCATGTTTTACCAAAACAACAACGTGAAGTCATTCAAACAGGTTCAAGCTCAGGATTTGGCGGTCTTTCATTTAGTGTAGGTAGTAATTTCTTTGATGCTACAGAATCCAACATGCCTTTCTATGCTGGATTTGGTGTATTGGCTGGAGAGAAATCTGCGTCTATTATTTTCAATGATCACAAGAAGAATTTAACCACATTAGAGCTTGGACAAAGAATAAGGAAAATGAGTTATTTCAGGAAATCGGAATGTTTTTCAGTTGATTTAGATTTAATAACGGGTAAATATACACGCAGCATTTTATTTAGCAATGATGATGTGCCAACTGCAATGCCAAGATTGGCTTCGGGATTAGGAAAAGATTTATACATTATTGGTAAAGAAGATAGATTGTTTGGCAAATCAAAGATTGCGATTGCAAAAGTGAGTTTGAAGAAATAGTAGGGGTTGAATATTTTCAACCCTTACAAGAGGTTTCGGAAGTTTGTGAGGTTTGTGAGGTTAAAGAAGTTCAAAAGGTTCAATAAGTTCAAAAGGTTGAATTTAGTTCCATAATGAAAATTGTGGTTTGATATTTTGATGATTTGATATTTTGATTGTTTGCCATTTTTCATAGCCCACCGTTTTAACGGTGGGTGTACGATAATTCAAAAGGAATTAATTCGAATTAAAAAATCATTTCGAATTTCTAAATATTTGGGTAACATTTCTCATAGCCCACCGTTTCAACGGTGGGTGTTTATAAATCATAAACTTGATTACATTTTCAAAAATCATTTCAAAATTTGAAGTCGTTTTGAATTTTTAATTTTTACTTTTAAATTTTTAAAAAATCACTCCCATGATCAACAAAATATGCGTAACTGGAGCCGGAACCATGGGAAGCGGAATTGCATTATGTGCCGCTCAAAATGGATTTGATACCATCTTATTTGACACCAATGAAACGGTGTTGACTAACGCACAAATTGGAATCAATAAAAACCTAGACACGCTTTTAGAAAAAAACAAAATAACTGAATTAGACAAATCGTCTATCCTTCAACGTTTGGTTTTTACAAATCGTATTGAAGATTGCGTTGCTCCATTAATCATTGAAGCCATTGTAGAAAAGCCAGAGATTAAAATCAGTTTGTTTAATCAATTGTCGACAATCAATGAGCCGAGCACCATATTTGCAAGTAATACTTCATCGCTTTCCATAAATTTATTACAGAAAGGTATACCAAATCCGGAGCGCGTAGCTGGTTTACATTTTTTCAACCCTGCACAAATCATGAAATTGGTGGAAGTAGTAAAAGCGGAAAATACTTCTAACGAAGTGATTAATACATTGATGCAGCTTTGTATTACACTTAAAAAAACACCCGTACTTTGTATAGATGCCCCAGGGTTTATAGTAAACAGAGTTGCGCGTCATTATTATTTGGAAGCCATGAAATTGGTTGAATTGGAATTAGCAACCATTGAAACGGTTGATGAAATAATGGAAGCATCTGGTTTTAAAATGGGACCATTTAAATTGATGGATTTAATTGGCAATGATATTAACCTTGCCGTTACTACATCTTTATACGAAGCATTTAATCACGAACATAGATTTGAACCTTCTATTCTACAAATCAATAAAGTAAAAAATAATGAGTTGGGTAGAAAAACGGGAAAAGGATTTTATGATTACACGAAGTAAAAAATAAAAATTTAAAAGTAAAAAACGGATTGAAGTTTTTAAATTTCAACTTTTCCATTTTGACTTTTGACTTTTAAATTATCAAAAAAATGACTCATCAAAAATATCATTTGGTAACTGGCGCATCTGGCTTATTAGGTGCCGAGTTGGTGAGTCAATTATTACAAGCAGGTAAAAACGTTAAAGCGGTTTATTATCAGCATCCAATTGCATCAAACGGTAACGAAAATCTATTGCCCATTCAATGCGATTTACTTGATGTAATTCAGCTTGAAGAAATAATGGAAGATGTAGATTTTGTGTACCATTGCGCTGGTTATATTAGTTACGCTCCTCAAAATAGAGCACAGTTATACAATATCAATTACGAAGCTACAGCCAATGTAGTAAATGCTTGTTTATCTGCAAACATAAAAAAGCTCGTGCATGTAAGTTCTGTTGCTGCACTTGGAAAAGATATTAAAAACAAATTGGTTGATGAAACATTACAATGGACGAATGAGGCGAATGGAAGTGCCTACGGACACAGTAAATATCTAGGCGAGCTTGAAGTGTGGCGTGGCATTGCAGAAGGATTAAACGCTGTAATAGTTTCACCAAGCATCATTCTCGGCGCTGGAGATTGGAATCTAGGATCAACAGCTATTTTTAAAAATGTATTTAATGAATTTAAATGGTACACTACAGGCATCAATGGTTTTGTAGATGTACGTGATGTAGTACATTCGATGGTTTTGCTGATGCAATCTGATATTTCAAATGAAAAATTTATCATCAGTGCTGAAAATAGAACCTATCAAGATGTGTTCAATTCTATCGCAGAAAATTTCAAAAAAAATAAACCTTCGAAATTAGTCACTCCATTTATTGCATCTGTTGTTTGGCGATTTGAAAAAATCAAATGCTTGTTTACAAAAAAAGACCCTTTGATTACTAAGGAAACGGCCAAAGCAGCTTTAGATAATGTGCAATACGATAACTCAAAACTATTGAAGTTTCTTCCTGAGTTTAAATATCAATCCTTAGAAAATACAATTTCCTATTGTTGTAACATTTTGCAACAAAAACTTAACAATCAATAAGCTATTTTCGTAGCACATTTTTTAAATTCATTTTTATGCA